>NZ_JBKVPW010000005.1:0-199720 GCF_046968865.1 Gallintestinimicrobium sp.
GGTTGCCGAGGCAACCGCGCCTCGGCGCGAGAATGTGCCAAGGCACATTCTTTTTCAGATAAGCTATTGTCAGCTTCAGTTCTGATATCCCATCGCTTTGTGCGTTCCGTTTCCTTTTTCAGGAGCGGCCTGTGTGTTGTCAGTAGACTGGCTTTCTTCAGAGCTCTGTGCGGAGGAAAGGGTGATGGTCAGCTCCTTTTCTGTATAAATGCCGCCCTCGCCGGGAGACTGTACCGTAATAGAAACCGCTTCTCCGGCTGCGTAGTACTGCAGCTTTTCTTTCAGCTCCTGACTGGTGCTGACGGTCTTACCATCGAATTTTGTGATGACGTCACCCTTGCGGATGCCGGCCGCTTCTGCACCGCTGCCCGGAGTAACGCTTGCTACATAAACACCTGCGGGGATGCCATAGGCTGCGTTGATGTTGGAATCCACGGTGATGCCTGCGATACCGATGCTGGATTTCTGGCTGTCAGCAACCTTGGTTCTGGTCGTCTCATTCATCAGCTCTTCGATGATGCTGGATACTCTGGTGATGGGGATTGCATAGCCCATGCCTTCCACCTCTGTGCTGGCAAGCTTTGCAGAGTTGATACCAATAACCTCACCCTTCATATTGACCAGTGCGCCGCCGCTGTTGCCGGGGTTGATGGCTGCATCTGTCTGGATGTAGGTAGGTGTCTCTTTTGTGGTAACAGTGCTGGAAATGAGGGCATTGCTGTCATCGGAATCCGAAGAGGAAAGGGTACGGTCTGTGGCGCTGACAATGCCGGTTGTAACGGACTGACCATAGCCGAGTGCGTTGCCGATGGCAACAACCTGTTCACCGACCTTTAAGGAATCGGAATCGCCCACTGCAGCCACTGCG
The DNA here is from genome assembly GCF_046968865.1 of Gallintestinimicrobium sp. NCBI lineage: Bacteria > Bacillati > Bacillota > Clostridia > Lachnospirales > Lachnospiraceae > Gallintestinimicrobium > Gallintestinimicrobium sp. The sequence goes on from NZ_JBKVPW010000005.1 coordinate 869, forward strand.
ATCTGGGACATTGTATCATCGGAAATGCTGGAAAGCGGAACGGCGATGACTGCCAGGTCGTTGTCGGAATCTGTACCCTTGATAGTTGCTTCATAAACGGAGTTGTCAATGAAGCTTGCAGAAAGGGTATCCGCGCCTTCCACAACGTGATTATTGGTGACAATCAGCAGCTCCGTATCGTTTTTCCCAATGATAATACCGGAACCAACGCTGGTGCTTTCTACCTCCTGAGCCTGACCGCCGTAGCCGAACATGCTGAAATAGTTCTGTACCTCCTGTACAGATTTATTTGTGATGGATACGATAGAAGGCATAACGGATTCCGCAACGCTGGAGACGTCCAGACTTCCGGAGGATGCTGCGCTGCCTGTGCTGACCGGTGTGGTAGCCTTTAACAGGCTGCTGGAAGAGCTTGTTGTCTGGGAAGAAGCGGAAGCACTTTCCGAGGATGCAGCTGTTGAAGCATTGTTCCGATAGCCTGCCGCGTAGTTGACACCCAGAAAGGTACCGGATGCAACGCCGCCAAACAAAACAGCGCTCAGTGCAATTGCACCGGCTTTTTTGGCAATGCGTGCTGCACTCGTATTTTTTTTGCGGGGACGAGTCGGTGCCTGCTGTTCCGGGGTATTGGTATAATGATAATCCTGCTCTCTGTTGTCGAAGCTCTGGTTTTCATTTTCGTACATAACTGTCACTCCTTTTCTTATTCTGCCGGCGAGCTGCCTGATCGGTATCAGTCTGCCGGGAAAAACGGTTCAGCGCAAAGATTTATGCTGAACCATTGGTCTTTCTCTTTATCTGAGAAACAGTATAAAAAGGATTTGTGAGGAATGTGTTGGAAAAGTGTGAGGATTATGAGGAAAAATTGCGAAGGAATTGTGAAAATAGCTGTTGACAGCCGGATGGAGCTTCAGAATACTTTTGTATTCTGAATGGTTCCGGTTTCCCGGAAAATTTCCCATTCGCAGATATTGACCGCATGATCTCCGATGCGTTCGAGGTATTTGGCCAGCATCAGGGCATCGAGGCTCTCTATCGCATCGGAACGATCTTCTTTTATGTGGATAACGATATCATTCTTTACCTTATCAAAAAGCTTGTCGATGATATCATCGGAAGCGATGACATCATTCGCTTTTTTCTGATCCCGGGCGACAAAGGCGCTGACTGCCTCGTGTACCATCTCCCGGGAAGCTGCGATCATTGGCTGCAGATGTCCGGAATAACGTTCCAGCTGCTTGTGATCCATCTGCTGAATCAGCTCTGCGATATCAGAGGCGTGGTCTCCAATGCGTTCGATATCCGTAACGACCTTCAGAATAGAAGAAACCGTGCGCAGATCCTGTGCGATGGGCTGCTGGGTTGTAATGAGCATCAGGCACTGAGCTTCGATGCTGCGCTCCAGGTTGTTGACATTGCGGTCATCGGCCACGATCCGCTCTGCCAGCTGCATATCCTTGTTTTCGATGGAAAAAAATAAATTTTTCAGGGAAGCTTCAACGAGGTTTCCCATTTCCTCCAGGCTTTCGGAAAGCTGTACCAGCTCTTCACTGTATAATTTTCTTGTTGTCATAGATACCTCCATTTAAAATGAAAAATCGCAATGTAATGCCTGTTTACTATGCTGGGAAAGAGAAAAACGGGTAGGGTCTGTCAGGATTAGCCGAACCGTCCGCTGATATAATCCTCTGTGCGTTTATCCTGCGGATGGGAAAAGATCTGCTTCGTATCGCCGAATTCCACCATTTCTCCTACAAGGAAAAAAGCGAGATCGTCAGAAATACGGGCAGCCTGCTGCATATTGTGAGTGACAATGACAACCGTGTATTTTTCCCGCAGGTCTGCCATCAGGTCCTCGATTTTCATTGTAGAGATCGGATCAAGGGCGGAGGTGGGTTCATCCATCAACAGGATTTCCGGTGAAACAGCAAGGGCACGGGCAATGCAGAGACGCTGCTGCTGACCGCCGGAAAGACCGAGGGCAGATTTTTTCAGGCGATCCTTGACTTCATCGAAGATCGCAGCGTTTTTCAGACTGGTTTCAACGATTTCGTCCAGCTGAGCCTTGTTTTTGATACCGTGGATCCTGGGACCGTAAGCGATATTGTCGTAAATGCTCATGGGAAAAGGATTGGGCTGCTGGAATACCATACCGGCTTTTTTACGCAGCAGAGTGACATCTACGTGGGGATCGTAGATGTCCTCGCCGTCAATTTTGACCTCACCGGTGATCTTTACATTGTCCACGAGGTCATTCATACGATTTAAGGTTTTTAAAAAGGTGGATTTACCGCAGCCGGAGGGACCGATAAAGGCGGTGATCGCTCCGGCCTTGATATTCATATTGATGTTTTTAAGGGCGTGATTTTCGCCGTAATACAGATCGAGGTTCTTCGTGCTGATTTTGATATTGCTCATGAATTCTCCATTCTGCAGGCGCTGCTGCGTCTGCGTTATCCTCCGGTTAATCGAGTTTGGAAACATCGAATTTCTTTGCGAGTATTTTGGTCAGAAGGTTGATAAAAAGGACGATGATCAGCAGGACAGCGGCAATTCCGAAGGCTGCGTCATATTGTGCCTTGGACATGCTCAAGTACAGCTGGATCGTAAGGGTTCCGCCGGATTCGAAGATTTTTTTGAAAAATCCTGCAAAGGTCTTTGGCAGAAGATAGCCGCTTCCGGCGGTGAATAAAAGGGCGGCGGATTCTCCGACGATACGTCCGATCGCAAGAATGATACCGGTGATAATGCCGGGCATTGCGGAGGGGAGCAGGATTGTGCGGATCATGTACCATTTGGTTGCGCCGATGCCGAGTGCGCCGCTGCGGTAGGTCGCAGGAACTGTTTTTAAGGCTTCCTGTGTGTTTCGCGTGATCAGGGGAAGAACCATAAGGGTCAGGGTCAGGGCGCCGGTCAGGATGGAATAGCCAAGTCCCAGGGTGGTTCCGAAAAATACCATACCAAACAGACCGAAAATGATAGAAGGAATACCGGAAAGGGTTTCTGTCGTAAATTCGATCAGCCGGACGATTTTTCCGGGCTTTGCGTATTCGTTTAAGTAGATCGCGCTGCCGACACCGATGGGAGTTGCGATCAGCAGGGTAAGGATAATGATGTAAAGCGTATTGACGATATTTCCGGCGATACCAAAGGTTCCCTTGATGGTGCTGGGAACGGAAGTCAGGAAGGAAAGGCTGATCTGGGGCAGACCTCTGAAAAAGACATAGCCCATAATCGCGATCAGTAAAAGGATGGAAAATGCCGCAGCCAGATCGATCAGAACGGTGAGAATGAGATCGGAAGACCGGATTTTTTTGTTTAAAATACTGGAGGAACCGGGGACCGTAAGCTCTGTGCTCATTACTCTTTTTCTCCTTTCAGAATTTTGTTCAGGGTCATGTTAATGATCATAATGAATACGAAGAGGACAAGGCCAATGGTGAATAGTACCTGACGGTGTAAATCTGCTGCATAGCCCATTTCAGCAACGATGGCGGTTGTCAGGAAGCGGACAGAGTGAAAGGGCAGAGGGGCGTTGACACTGCTTCCGGATACAAGGCTGATTGCCATTGCTTCACCGATCGCACGGCCGACACCGAGGACGATGGCGGTTGCGATACCGGATTTGGCTGCCGGGATCGTTACACGGAAAATTGTCTGGATCCTGGAAGCACCCAGACCCAGGGAGGCCGCCTTTAAGCTGGCAGGAACGCTGCGGAGGGCGGATTCGCTGATGTTGATAACAGTAGGCAAGATCATGATCGCAAGGACAAGCACGGCAGAAATAAGGTTTGCACCGCCGGTAAACTGATGGGTCGCAGAGCCTGCAAAGATTTTCTGCTCGAGTTTATACATTGCAGGGCACAGCAACAGGATACCGAGCAGACCGTAGATAACGGAAGGAATACCGGCGAGCAGCTCAATGGCGGGGCGGACGATTTTAGAGAGGGGCTTGGGCGCTGTTTCTGCAAAAAAAACAGCAGTCAGGACGCCGATGGGAACGCCCAGCAGGATCGCAAGGGTTGTGCCGACGATGGAGGTCAGAATGACGTATAAAATGCCGTAACTGGGATCTGCAGCGGTTGGCTTCCATACTGTGCTGAACAGGATCTCTGTAAGTCCCACCTTTGTAAGGGCGGGAGTACCATTTAAAAACATATAAACTGTAATGGAAATGACTGCAAGAACAGCGAAAAACGCGCAGATGGTAAAAATGATCTCAGCAGTTTGCTCTACCACGGATCTTGCTTTTTTATTGCCGATAATAGAATTCATAAAAATCCTCGTTTCCAGGCAGCCTGCAGAAGGCTGCCTTTAATCAAAGGTTATCCCCTATGCGGTTGTGCACAGAATACTGGAAAATGCAGGTCCGACATTGCCGGGCCTGCATCCAGCAGGGAGTGTTTTGGAAAAGAAATGTTGTCAGTCAACTGTGATCAGGCCAACGGATTTGATCAGAGCCTTGCCCTCATCGGAGGTAAGGTAATCAAACAGTGCCTGTACTTCGGTCTTCTGCTCGGAGATTTCACCTTTGGTTGCCATTACGAAAGGTCTGGACAGTGCGTAGTTGCCGGCTTTAATATTTTCTTCCGTTGCGTCTACGCCATCGAGCTTCAAAGCTTTTACGGAATCATCTACAACATCGAGAGAAACATAACCGATCGCACCGGGGGTGGAAGCAATCTTTGCCATAACGGCACCGGTGGAATCCAGTTCGTTTGCGTAAACGCAGGCATCTGCGATGTCCAGCAGCTCTTCAAACGCACCTCTTGTACCGGAGCCTGCCTCACGACCAACAACAACGATCGCCTGATCGTCTCCGCCAACCTCACTCCAGTTCTTTGTTTCACCGGTGTAGATGGAAACCAGCTGATCCTTTGTGAGATCTTCTACCTTGTTTGCAGGATCTGCAACTACTGCGATACCGTCAATTGCAACGATGTTTTCTGCGGCGCCTGCGCTCTTTTCATCGTCCTTTAAGTTTCTGGAAGAGTTACCGATGTCAACGCTGCCTGCCAGGACACTTTCGATACCTGCGGAAGAACCGGTAAACTCAGCAGTTACGGTCACGTTGGGATATTTTTCCATGAAGCTTTCTGCAACTGCATTTGCCAGCTTTTCCATGGAAGTGGAACCGGACATGCTGACGGAACCGGAAAGATCTGCATATTTGTCTGCACTGTCTGCGGCTGTGTCAGCAGCTTCAGTAGCCTCAGCAGCTGCTGTGCTGACAGCCTCGACGGGGGTTTCTGCAACTGTGTCAGCTGCACTTGCTGCAGTATCTGTTGCAGCAGTATTGCCGCAGCCTGCCAGAGTGCCAACTGCCAGTGCGCTCATTGTAAGAAGTGCGATCAGTTTGTTTTTCATAATGTTTCTCCTCCTTGATGCCGGAAGTATCCTGTTCCGGGCTGATGAATGAAATATAGTGAATGCCTGAAGCCATATGCCGTCTGCCTCATTGCGAGACTTATGATAAGTCATTTGAGCAATGCAAGATATCACGATCCGGTTAGGAATGGGTAAAGGTTGTGTAAAATGATGTCGGAGTCAAAAGCCCTGACCCGGATGCCTGTGGAGCGCTTCGAGGTGTAATACACATAAATATACATATAGAATGTATATCGGCGAATAATATACATACAGGTGAATATTTATACAAGAAAGAGGTAAAAAAGTGAATATTTTGTGAAAATTTATACTTGATTTTTAAAGGAAGTGTGATAGTATAGATGTCATGAAACGGAATTACAACGGAAAAGGAAATCCCGTTTAAAGATGTCTTTAAAAATAAATCTAAAGATAAAAGAATAAGGAGACATCAGAGGAGAAGATTGAAAAATAAGATTTTTCAATCGCGAGATTTGTGTCTGCGCGCACTTGACACAAACTCGGCATGCGCAAAAAACGTGCGCAGAAATGAGGAGAAGAAAAATGAAAATGAAAAAATTACTGACAAGCGTATTGGCAGTAGCCATGGTTGCTTCTCTGGCAGCATGTGGTTCTTCTGCATCCACAGAGACAACAGTACAGGCAACAGAGACTGCAGCAGAAAGCACTGCGGCAGAGACAGCAGCTGCAGAGACCGATGAAGCAGCCTCCACAGAAGCAGAAAGCACAGATACCGCTGCTTTTGATCTGGCTGGCAAGAAGATCGGTGTTCAGCTCGGTACAACAGGTGATCAGCTGGCAACGGAATATGAACAGAACGACGGTTCTACTGTAGAACGTTTCAACAAGGGCGCAGATGCAATTCAGGCATTAAAGCAGGGCAAGATCGATTGCGTAGTGATCGACTACAATCCCGCAAAGGCTTTTGTGGAAAAGAATGATGATTTACAGATTCTGGACGAAGAGCTTTCTTCTGAAGAATATGCAATGTGTGTCAACAAAGACAACAGCGAGCTGACTGCAAAGATTAACGAAGCGCTTACTCAGTTAAAGGAAGACGGTACGCTGGATGCTATCGTTTCCAACTACATCGGTGATGAGGCAGGACAGCATCCTTATACCTCTCCGGAAGGTGTAGACCGTTCCAACGGCACACTGGTTATGGCAACCAATGCGACATTTGAGCCTTATGAGTATTATGAGGATCAGAAGGTTGTCGGCATCGATCCTGATATCGCACAGGCTGTCTGTGATGTGCTTGGTTATGACTTAAAGATCGAGGATATGGAATTTGATGCAATCGTCAATGCAGTTGTTTCCGGCAAGGCTGATTTCGGTGCAGCAGGCATGACGGTAACAGATGAGCGTAAGCTGAGCGTAGACTTCACAGATACCTATGCAACAGCAAGCCAGGTGATCATTGTAACAAAGTAATTACAAGAGATAATCGGAAAGCAATTATAATATGGAAGATTTTAAACTCAAATTTATTGCAAACTTTATAACCGATAATCGGTGGAAGTACTTCACCAACGGATTGGGAACAACTTATGTTGTTTCCTTTTTCGCTGTTATTCTGGGCGTTGTCATCGGCGTGCTGATCGCAGTGGTGCGGTCGTCTGCAGATAAGCTGGACCGTCCTCCACTGGTGGTTAAAATTCTGAATGTGATCTGTAAGCTGTATCTGACGGTTATCCGCGGAACCCCTGCAATGATCCAGCTGCTGATCATGTATTACATCGTGTTCGGTTCTGTGGATGTCAGCAAGCGGCTGGTTGCGATTCTGACCTTCGGAATCAACTCCGGCGCATACGTAGCGGAGATCATCCGTTCCGGTATCATGTCCGTGGATCAGGGGCAGTTTGAAGCAGGCAGAAGCCTGGGACTGACCTATGTGCAGACGATGTGGTATATTATTATCCCCCAGGCATTTAAAAATGTCCTGCCTGCCCTGGGCAACGAGTTCATTACCCTGTTAAAGGAGACGTCTATCTGCGGTTACATTGCACTGACGGATGTTACGCACGGTGCGAATACCGTCAGAAGTCAGACCTATGAGCCTTATATGCCGTTGTTTGCGGCAGCTCTGATTTATCTGGTCAGCGTGAGTGTACTTTCAGCTCTGATCAGCAGACTGGAAAGGAGGATGCGTGTCAATGAGCGATAACGGACAGGAAAAACAGGTTCTGTTTGAAATCAAACAGCTCTGCAAGTCCTTTGGACCGACGAAGGTGCTGGATCATATTGATGCGACGATCCGCCAGGGTGAGGTAGTCGTTATTGTAGGTCCCTCCGGCTCCGGTAAATCGACCTTTCTGCGTTCCTTAAACCTTCTGGAAATGCCGACCTCGGGCGAGATTTTATTTGAAGGAAAAGAGATTACAGATCCGAAAAGCAATTTAAATCAATATCGTCAGAAAATCGGAATGGTGTTCCAGCATTTTAATCTGTTCGCAAATAAGACGATTCTGGAAAACATGACGCTGGCACCGATCAAGGTGTTAAAAAAGTCCAAGGCGGAAGCGGAAAAAGAAGCGATGGAGCTGCTGGCACGTGTCGGCCTTGCAGAAAAAGCAAACGCTTATCCGGCACAGCTGTCCGGCGGTCAGAAACAGCGAATCGCCATCGTTCGCTCTCTGTGCATGCATCCGGATGTTATGCTGTTTGATGAGCCTACCAGCGCGCTTGATCCGGAGATGGTTGGCGAGGTTTTAAGTGTAATGCGGGATCTGGCCCACGAGGGTATGACAATGGTGGTCGTTACCCACGAGATGGGCTTTGCCCGGGAAGTCGGCACGAGAGTGCTGTTTGTGGATGAAGGCAGGATCAAAGAGGAAAACACGCCGGAAGAATTTTTCGATCATCCGAAAAACGCGAGACTGCAGGAGTTTCTGTCGAAGGTGATCTAAAGCAGATTTTCCGGAAAAATGACAGAAAAGGATTGATTTTGTAAAAATCATAAAAAATTGATATGAAATGGAAGAATTTCAACATGCCGGGGCAGTTGCAGTTCTTCCATTTCTTTTGTTACAATAAAAAGGATAAACTGGTTATTTTATCCGCGTATTTAGAGAATGACTTTTGATCAGGAGGAGCAGGAAAATGGAAAATGTAACACAGAAACGGACGCCGGGGGAATGGAGAGAGCTGTTTTCTTCGCAGGAATTTGAAGAAGCCTATGAATATGGGGGCGATGACCTTGGGGCGGTTTATCAGACGCAGGGGACAGACTTTGCACTCTGGGCCCCGACGGCAGAGCGGGCAGAGCTTTTGCTGTATCGGGCAGGAAGCGCAGAGGAGGGTGCAGCAGAGCCCTTTGACCGGACAGAAGCGGTACGCACAGAAAAAGGCGTTTTCCGTGTGCATAAAAACGGAGATCTTTCAGGTGTTTATTATACCTGGCTGGTAACGGCGGACGGTCAGACACGGGAAACTGCAGATCCTTACGCAAAGGCCGCCGGAGTAAATGGACAGCGCAGTATGGTGATCGATCTGAAAAAAGCTGAGCCGGAGGGCTGGGACAAAGATCAGGAGAAGCTGCCAAAGGCTCCGGCACCCGTTGTCTGGGAAGTGCATGTAGGCGATTTTTCCCACGATCCCCAAAGCGGTGTTTCGGAAGAAAATCGAGGGAAATATAAAGCGTTCTCAGAAAAGGATACCTGTCTGGATGGAAATACAGGAAACCCGACGTGCATGAGCTGGCTGAAATGGCTGGGTGTCACTCATGTCCAGATATTACCGATGTATGATTATGGTTCGGTAGATGAAACCGGAAAGAAGCTCCAGTATAACTGGGGGTACGATCCGATGAACTATTTTGTACCGGAAGGCTCCTATGCGACCGATCCGTATCATGGAGAAGTACGGGTGCGGGAATGCCGTGAAATGATCCAGGCCTTGCATCGCGCGGGAATCCGGGTGATCATGGATGTGGTGTATAACCATACATTCAGCATAGACTCTGTTTTCCAGAAAACTGTTCCGTATTATTTTTACAGACAGGAGGCAGACGGCAGCTTTTCAGACGGCTCCGCATGCGGCAACGATACTGCAAGTGAGAGAAGGATGTATCGCAGATATATGATTGACTGTATTTGCTACTGGGTAAAGGAATATCATGTGGATGGATTCCGGTTCGATTTGATGGGACTGCATGATACGGAGACAATGAATGAGATCCGTGCGGCACTGGATTGCCTGCCGGGTGGAAAAGAAATTCTGATGTACGGCGAACCGTGGACAGCAGGCAAGACTGCGATTCAGCCAGGCTATGAGCAGGCGCTGAAATGCAACGCAGCCCTTTTGTCTGACCGAATCGGATTTTTCAATGATGATATTCGGGACAGCATTAAGGGCAGTGTTTTTGAAGTCAAGGAGACTGGCTTTGTCAACGGAGCAAAGGGACTGGAGACTCAGATTCGTTCCAGTGTGCTGGGATTCTGTGATGGAATGGGCGGTTATCAGCCATCGTCTGCACACCAGTCTGTTTCCTATGTCTCAGCCCATGACAATTATACGCTGTGGGACAAGCTGGTGCATACGCTGACGGACAGCATGGAGCCGGATTTTGGCGCATACAATGAAGTAGCTCTGGCGCAGAACCGTCTTGCCGCGGGAATTTATTTTACCTGTCTGGGGATTACGTTTTTACAGGCGGGAGAGGAAGCGGCGCGTACGAAATACGGTGACGACAACAGCTATCGCTCCGCGGCGAAGGTGAATCAGCTAGACTGGACCCGGATGCATGAATACCGGGATTTGGCGGAGTTTTACCGCGGTCTGATCCTGCTGCGAAAGAGTTTTCCGGCATGGAGGCAGAGAAGCCTGGAGGTGCTGGATCAGATCTCCTTTGTGGACGCACCGGAAGGCTGCGTAGCCTTTACCATCCGGACAGGGGCTGAGCCGGAGGCTGCAGCCGAAAGCGTCCTCACAGACAACGTTGCGCCCTGGCAGGAGCTGTTTATTATTTACAACGCGAATAAGGAAGCTGTGGAATTTCGACTTCCGGGCGGGAAAGGCTCTGATCCGGAACAGGAGCCTTCTGAAAATTATTTTGCCTTGGAGGGCAAGTGGCAGTTGCTTACAGATGGAACACGGTTTAAAATAAAAGAGGACACGAAATTAGAGCAGATAAAAGAGCTGGAAGGTTCTGTATGGGCAGAACCGGTGTCTATTACAATATTAGGAAGATAAGAGGGAACAGGTATGAGAACAAGCGGTGTGCTGCTTCCGGTATTCAGTCTTCCGTCTCCGCACGGGATCGGCTGCTTTTCCAAGGAAGCATATGAATGGGTGGATTTTTTGAAGCTGGCAGGACAGCAGTATTGGCAGATCCTGCCGCTGGGACCGACAAGCTATGGGGACTCCCCGTATCAGTCCTTTTCTACGTATGCGGGCAACCCGTATTTTATTGATCTGGAGGAGCTGGTGGAAGCCGGGTTTCTGACCAGAAAAGAGGTAGAAGCCTGCGATTGCGGCAAAGCGGCCAGAGATATTGATTATGGAAAACTGTATGAAAACAGAATGCCGCTCTTAAAGCTGGCATATGAGAGAAGCCTGGAGAAGCCTGACCCGAAGTTTACAGCATTCTGGACAGAAAATGCCTGGTGGCTGGATGACTATGGCCTGTTCATGGCAGTGAAGGATATTTTTGACGGAAACAGCTGGGATCAGTGGGCAGAGGATATTCGCTATCGCTGGGATAATGCGATGTGGTATTACAAGACCAACTATTCTAAAGAAATCGGCTTTTATGTATGGCTTCAGTATCTGTTTTTTACACAGTGGCAGAAACTTAAAAAATATGCCAATGATAAGGGATTGAAGATCATTGGTGACATTCCGATCTATGTGGCATATGACAGCGCGGACGTCTGGGCACATCCTGAGATGTTCCAGCTGGATCAGGAGAGAAAACCCGCCGCAGTTGCAGGTTGTCCTCCCGATGGATTTTCTGCAGATGGACAGCTGTGGGGCAATCCGCTGTATCGCTGGGATCATCACAGAAATACCGGCTATGACTGGTGGATAACACGAATCTCCTGGTGCTTTAGACTGTATGACGTTGTCAGAATCGACCATTTCAGAGGCTTTGATGAATATTTCTCCATCCCTGCAAAGGACAAAACCGCGGTGAATGGTCACTGGGAAAAAGGTCCGGGTATTGAGCTGTTTCAGGCGATCAAGGCACGTCTCGGTGAAAAACCTATTATCGCAGAGGATTTGGGCTATGTGACGGATACTGTCCGCAGAATGGTAAAGGAAAGCGGCTATCCGAATATGAAGGTTCTGGAATTTGCATTCGATTCCAGAGATTCCAGCGGCGCGGGTGATTATCTGCCGCATAATTATGAGCATAACTGCGTAGCTTATACTGGCACCCATGACAATGAGACGATCCTGGGCTGGCTGTCCAGCATTAAACCGGAAGAGATTCAGATGGTGCGGGCATACTTAAACCGTCCGACAGAGAGCAAACAGGTTTTGGCATCCGAGCTGGTTCGTACTACCATCGCTTCTGTGGCGGATACCTGTATCATTCCAATTCAGGACTATCTGGGGCTGGATAACAGCGCAAGAATCAATTTTCCGTCAACACTCGGCACGAACTGGCGCTGGAGACTGATAAAGAGTGACCTGACAAAGGCGCTGGCAGATTCTATCCGCAAGCAGAATATTGTTTACGGCAGAGTGAAGTGGGAAGATCTGCAGGAGGATGAAAAACCGAAGGATCCGGAAGAAGAAAAAGAGACAGAAACAGAACCCAAGCAGAAAAAAGACAGTTCTGTAAAGGAGGCAAAAGACTGATGGAATTCGGAAAATTATGCAGTTGGGAAAAGCAGGGGAATCGTGTCGTTTTTCAGTTTGAGAAACGAACAGGACGCGTGGAGATCCTCACACCGGAGATTTTTAATGTATTTTCGGGAGTGGTGAGTGAAGAGCATCGCTCTAAGGCCATTGAGGGAGACAAGTCTGTTGCAGTTGATTTTACGGCGGCAGAAGCAGACGGTGCAGTAGAAATTTCCACAGATGCAGTGACTGCACGGATTTACGATGATTTCAAGGTCGATTTTTATAAAGCGGACGGCACCGTTTTGTGCCGGGACTACCGGGGCAGCAGAAAGATCTGCGCCGGTCTGAGTGATGAACTGAAGGCATTAAAAGAAGCAGAGGGACACAGTGTAGAGGAGCAGCGCACGGAAGCGGTAGAGGTTGTCAAGCAGCTTGAGGGTGACGAAGCCTTTTACGGACTTGGTGATAAGACCGGCTTTATGGACAAGCGCGGCTATGAATATGTGATGTGGAATACGGATGATCCGGCTCCGCAGATGGACAATTTCAAGTCCCTCTACAAATCCATTCCGTTTTTTATTACCTTACATAAAAATGCAGTGTTTGGCCTGTTCTATGATAACACCTACAGATCCTGCTTTGATATGGGCAAGGAATCGGAGGAATATTACTGGTATGGCGCTGCAGACGGCAATCTGGATTATTATCTGATCGCCGGCGAGAGTATGCCGGAGGTGCTTGGCAATTATACTTATCTGACAGGTACGGTTCCGGTTCCGCAGAAGTGGACCCTGGGCTATCATCAGTGCCGCTGGAGCTATATGTCTGAGGAAGAAATCCGGGATGGTGTTTCCCACATGAGAGAGTGCGGAATCCCCTGCGATGCCATTCATCTGGATATCGATTATATGGATCACTACAAGGTATTTACCTGGACACCGGATAAGGAACGTTATCCGGATCCGGAAAAGATGATCGCAGATCTGGCGAAGGACGGCATCAAGATCATAACCATCATTGATCCTGGTGTAAAGCTGGAAGAGGGATATTCTGTTTACGACAAAGGTGTGGAGAACGGCTATTTTGCAACGACGCCGGAGGGTGAGATCTATGTCAATGCAGTATGGCCGGGAGATGCGGTTTATCCGGATTTTGGCAAAAAAGAAGTGCGTGACTGGTGGGGCGAGAATCAGCAGTTCCTTGTAGATAAAGGCGTACGCGGCGTATGGAATGATATGAATGAGCCGGCAAGCTTCCGCGGGGAGCTGCCGCAGGACGTTGTGTTTACCGATGAGGACGAAAAGAGCGACCACGCGAGAATGCACAACGTTTATGGTCATAACATGGCAAAGGCAACCTACGAGGGCTTAAAGCAGCGGGATAAAAGGCGTCCCTTTGTTATCACGAGAGCCTGCTATGCCGGTTCGCAGAAATACAGCACAGCATGGACAGGTGATAATCACAGCATTTGGGCGCATCTGCAGATGGCGATCCCGCAGCTGTGCAACCTTGGTATGAGCGGAATGTCCTTTGTCGGTACAGACGTGGGCGGTTTCGGCTCGGATTGTACAAAAGAGCTGATGTGCCGTTGGGTAGAGGTTGGATGCTTCTCTCCGTTATTCCGGAATCATTCCGCGATCGGAACACGGTATCAGGAGCCCTGGAGATTCGATCAGGAAACCGTGGATATTTACCGGAAAGCAGTGCAGCTTCGATATCATCTGATCCCGTATTATTATGACCTGTTCTTTACCGGAGAGAAGACCGGACTGCCGATCATGCGTTCCCTGGTGCTTCATTATGAAAAGGATGAAGTAGCAAAGGAGTGCAATACAGAATTTTTGGCAGGCCCGAATCTGCTTGCTGCACCTGTTGTAACCCAGGGCGATCGCAAGAAGATGGTTTATCTGCCTGCAGGAACCTGGTATGACTACTGGACAGGTGAAAAGATTTCCGGCGATCAGGGACAGTGGATTCTGCGGGATGCTCCGCTGGATACCTGCCCGCTCTATGTAAAAGCAGGCGCAGTGCTGCCGGTATGGCCGGAGCAGAATTACGTGGGCGAGAAGGATACCAATCAGGTGCTGATGCTGGAGGTGTATCCCGGAGAAGGAAGCTGGGATCATTTCCAGGACGACGGCGAAAGCTTTGCATACCGCGATGGTGTATACAATCAGTATCACTGCGAACTCAAAGATGGAAAGCTGACCGTAGCCTGTGTTCATGATGGCTATGAAAAGCATTATCAGCGCGTACAGGTTCATTGCCTTGGAAAGACCTTTGAGGCTGAGCTGAAGGACGGCGCATGCTGTGTAGAACTGTAAAAAACGCTCTACAGGGTTCATAGAAAACAAAAAAGACCGCAGAACGTGCACATTGTTTGTACGGGTTCTGCGGTCTTTTTGGATTCATGACATTAGAATGCACACTTTACGGGAATTCTAATGCTTGTATAAACTTAGTGTGTTTTGTCGGAGCAGGATTGGGTTTTAGTCAATCTTTACCGGGTTGGTAACGCTGACGGTATGATCGTACCATTTTCCCTTGGTTCCGATCAGGGCGAGGTCGAAGTCTTTATCCAGCGCTTTTACCGGAACGTCAAATCCATTTACTTCTTCGGTCGTGCCGTCATCGTAGGTTACGGTATCAGTGGTGGGCTGTAAAAGCTCTGCACCATCCTTTTTTGCGTCAGCAGCCTTGCCGACAAACAGGTTTACGATGTTTTTGGAGGTCAGGCTGATATGAATGGACATCTGTCCATCTTTTACAGTCAAGACACCTTTTCCGTCGTTTGCTTCATTTACATGGAACATGCCGCTGTCAGTTTTGAACTCTGCTTCATAGGTTCCATCTTCCAGGACAGCATCTGTAGTGTCAGAGCTGGATGCAGCCGATGTGCCGAGCTCTTCCATAGCAGCGTGTGTGTGGGAAACATATAAATCCTGGATGACAGGGATCTGTCCAAGACCGGCGATCTGGGTTTCAATGCTGTCAAATACGCCGGAGGCTTCGAACTGGCTCTTCCAGGAGTCATCATCGTCACCAGCCATATCATTGTTTGCATGGTCGCCGGCAACAACCATCAGAGGACGGAGAATTACTTTCTTGTAGCCTGCCTCCTGAATCTTTTCGATCACTGCTTCGCATGCAGTATCTTCAGGTTCACCCTCTACAGTGCCGATGAATACATTGTCATATCCGAGGGCATTCATCTGGTTCTGCATCTGGCTGTAACTGATTTTTGCGGTATGAGAGGTTCCGTGTCCCATGAATACGAAAGCAGTTCTGTCTTCCTTTGCAGCGTCAAGGCTTTCGTAGCCTGCAGTTTTTACTGCCTCTGCTGTAACCGCCTTTGCAACCGCTTCTTTATCACTGTTTACGGAATCGTCTGCAGAGCCTACTTCACCCAGAAGAGGCTCGGCGATGGATACGGATTCAAACTTGTCGCTGTAGCTTGCAACCGCTTCGCTCAACTCATCATATTCTGCGCCGTGCATCAGATGAGTAGGCTGTACGATCAGATTCTTTACACCGTTATCAACAGCACGCTGCAGTGCCTGATCCATATTATCGATTTTTTCACCATCCCGTGCCTGCACATGGTTGATGATGATCTGCGCAGTAAATGCACGTCTTACGGACCAGTCGGGATATGCTTTCTGCAGTGCTTTTTCGATGCCGCCGATATCCTCTGTACGGCTGTCGTTAAAGGAAGTACCAAAGCTTACAACAAGCAGTTCGTTTTCCCCGATCTCATCTGCGTTTAAGGGATCATCCTTGGAAGCGTCGCCGGTATCTCTTCCGAAATAATCGGGATCGGCGTTTTCGCCTTCTACCAGTTCTTTCTGAGCATCCGTCAGTGCATCCCATGCTGCCTTTGCTTCGGCACACTGTTCATCGGTGTTATCGTTTCTTTCCTGAACATAGATCTGGTCGATGAGGGCGGCTACTTTGTCTGCGGCTTCCTGGTCAGATTCTGCGTCAGCGGTTTCCGCTTCTGTCGTAGTTTCCTGCACAGTTTCAGTGGCGGTGGATTCCACAGCGGTTTCAGCTGTAGAGCCACATCCGGAAACCAGCGCAGCAGTCATTGACATGGATAACATCAGTACGATCAGTTTCTTTTTCATAAGTTCCTCCTTGGGAATGGGTTCGGATTGCAGAAACGACGGGCGTCGGGCAATCCGGTATCAGAGGACAATAAAATTTTGTCCCAACAGTGTGTGAATATGGCGATAAATGAGTGATACGGGAAATTTTCGTTCAGATGCCGTTGAAAAAAGAGAAGAAAGGCGAAATGTGCAAAGTTGGATCGCTGAATCAACTCCATAGAGCGGAGCCATAGCTTCGAATCTCGGAGCGCAACAAAATAAAACCAGAAGTGTTTCTGATTTTGCAGATTTCGTACTGCCAGTTTCTCGTGGCATGAATTTTCATTGTTACCGTTCACTCGTACCGTTTTGTAAGCAAAAATGAGCTGCGAAGCAGCGGAGAGCGTCGAAGACGCGGGTTTTGCGAATGTCGCGGGTGAACGGTAACTTTTCATTCCTGTACTGCGAAAGGCAGGTCTCCCGACTGAACGCTCTGACGCTTCGACTCCCTTCCCGGTCTCCCAGTGGTAATAAGCCGTCGCTTGCGAATCACGGTGACGAGTTCGCGCAGGATTTGCACCCGCTTCCCTTTTCACCAGACGCATATGGTCTGACACCTTACGCATTTATTCAATTATGCCTTATGCCAAATTATTCTAGCATTCCTATAGTTAGTTGTCAATGTAGGGGGAAGAACGAGATTTGTGTCTGCGTGCACTTGACGCAAACTCGGTATGCGCAAAAAGTGTGCGCAGAAATGAGAGGAAAGATGGAATATGATTTTCGGAACGTTGTTACTGATGGAAAATGCGAAAAATAAGCGGCTTCCGAATCCTCGGAAACCGCTTGCTTACTGACTTTTTAGAAGAGCGACAGACGGGGCTCGAACCCGCGACCTCCACCTTGGCAAGGTGGCGTACTACCAACTGTACTACTGTCGCATTTTCTCTCTCGCTGATGTATCTCAGCGACGAAATTTATAATAACACAGTTTCTTCTGCTTGGCAAGCTTTTTCGTAAAAAATTTCAATTTTATTTTGGAAGAAAATAGAATAGAAAAATTTTGGAAAAATATGCGCCGTTTTTTATTCATGACAATAGAATGCTCGCAGAGCGTGCATTCTATTGTATCTTTTCATCCGTAGCATTTCCGAAAACATCGAGCAGCGTTCCATAGCGGAAGAGCCAGACCATCTGCAGCTCGGTCTGATCGTATTCCTGCAGTGTTTTCATTACCTGCTCGGCGATTTCGGGCGTAACGCTTCGGGCCGTTTCCGGGGAAGCAGGATTACAGAGCATGTGCCAGTATTCCGGATAGGCTTCGACCCATTTGACCAGCCGCTGCTGGCGCAGTTGGTTGTAGAGCTTTGAGAGGGCGAGAATGATCTGGGCAGCGTTATCTTTTTCCAGTTCTTTGTAAAGGTCTTTCGAATCCATAGTACCTCCTAAAACAAATAGTAGGGACGTATTTATCCCTATTATAAGCAAAACAGGAGAAAGATGCAAGGCAGGTCTCAGGAAGATTCGACGGAACAGGAAAGCAGGACTTGCAGATCAAAAATCGTCATGCTACACTACGATGAGAGCATGAAAAGTGTTCAAACGGGAATCACATGACGAGGCTCCCGGTGTGGGAGCACGGATCGAAGCAAAAAGAAAAGGGGAACAAAAGAATCTATGATAACAGATCAATTCGGAAAAAAATGGTATAAAGGAAATCTCCATACTCATTCCACCAATTCTGACGGTCGTCTGTCGCCGGAAGAAGTTATCAGGCTGTATCGAGAGGAAGACTACGACTTTCTTGCCCTGACAGATCACTGGTTTATGGGAGAAGAGCGCCAGGAGGAAAATTTTCTGCTTTTGAGCGGGGCAGAATATGACGTTGGCAACAATGTCCGGGACGGCATTTATCATGTCGTCGGAATCGGTATGCAGAAGGAGCCGAAGCTGGAAAAAGGACCGGAATTACAAGAAAAGCAGGCGCAGCTGATGATCGATCGGATTCATGAAGCCGGAGGCATTGCAATTCTGGCACATCCGGCGTGGTCGATGAACCGGGCGAGCGAGGTGCGTCTGTTAAAAGATCTGGACGGCTGCGAGATTTATAATACGACGTCGGGCGTG
This sequence comes from Gallintestinimicrobium sp., assembly GCF_046968865.1. Taxonomy (NCBI): domain Bacteria; kingdom Bacillati; phylum Bacillota; class Clostridia; order Lachnospirales; family Lachnospiraceae; genus Gallintestinimicrobium; species Gallintestinimicrobium sp. The sequence goes on from NZ_JBKVPW010000005.1 coordinate 19,264, forward strand.
CCGTGGAACTGTAGACCCTATTCGGGCATCATCCTGGATGAATTGGCAGCGCAGGGATATGTGCTGCCCTGCATGGCAGCGGACGACGCGCATCAGTACACAGGCGACGAAACAAAATCTTACCTGATGGTGCAGGCGGATGAGCTGAGCCGCGATGCAATCCTGGAAGCGATTGCTCAGGGGCGTTTTTATGCATCCCAGGGGCCGCGTTTTTGGATTGAGAAAAAGGATAACAGTCTGATCGTGCACAGCACGCCGGTGAAGGAAATCGTCTTTTTCACGGATGCGGTATGGTCGGACGATCGCGCGACAGTCGGGGAATGCGTGGAAGAAGCCGTTTATGAGATCCAACCGCATGAAACGTTTGTAAGGGTAGAATTAAAGGATGCTGTAGGGAACCGGGCATGGTCGAACTTTTACCTGACCGGAAAGGCGGTTTTATAAGAATGGAAAATCTCCTTTTTTGTCTGAATGCGACGGTACCGATTTTTCTGACGATGATGCTGGGGTGTCTGTTTAAGAAAATCGGCTGGATAGACGAGCTTTTTACAAAACGCCTTAACAAATTTGTCTTTCAGGTGGCTTTGCCGGCGCTTCTGTTTGAAGATCTGGCGACAGTTGACCTTGCGGAAGTCTGGGATATGGGTTATGTTGCGTACTGTTTTGCTGCAACATTTCTCGGAATCGGGATCTGTTACCTGATTTCCCTCTTATTAAAGGATAAATCCATTCAGGGCGAGTTCGTGCAGGCGTCTTACCGGAGCAGCGCGGCGCTGATGGGAATCGCGATCATTCAGAACATTTATGGAAACGCCGGAATGGCGCCGCTGATGATTATCGGAACCGTGCCGCTTTACAATGTGATGGCAGTCGTTATTCTGTCGATTTTAAAGCCGGAGCGCGGAAAAGTGGACAAGGCGCTGCTTTTAAAGACAGGAAAGGGAATTGTAACAAACCCGATTATACTCGGTATTTTAGCCGGTATGATCTGGTCGGGACTGCGCCTTCCGATGCCGAAAATTCTGGACAAAACGGTTTCCAATGTCGGCGTTCTGGCGACCCCGCTTGGTTTGATGGCGCTGGGTGCTTCGTTCGATTTAAAGCAGGCTGCCGGAAAAATCAAACCGGCGATTGTTGCAACCTTTATCAAGCTGATCGGTCTGGCGGCAATTTTTCTTCCAATTGGCGTGATGCTCGGCTATACACATGAGCATCTGATTGCTCTGATCGTGATGCTCGGCTCTGCCAGCACGGTGAGCTGCTTTGTTATGGCGAAAAATATGGGACACGACGGCACGCTGACATCCAGCGTCGTTGTTTTGACAACATTGTTTTCTGCGTTGACGATGACTGGATGGCTGTTTATTTTCCGGACAATGGGACTGGTGTGATGGAGGATTAAAATGAAAAAGCTGGAAGCGGTAATTTTTGATATGGACGGCGTTCTGTTCGATACGGAGCGAATGAGCTGCGAATGCTGTTTTGAGGCGGCAAAGCAGCTGGGACTCACGCTGGCGGAGGAAGCAGTCTATGGCGGCTGCGGACGAAATGAAGCATCACTTCGCAGACATATTATGGAGACGGAGGAGCCCTGGTATCCGAATGGAACCTTTCCCTATGAAAAATATCGGGAACGGTTTATGGCGTTGTTTCAGGAGAGTCTGGAACGGGAACTTCCAATTAAAAAGGGTGTAAGGGAGCTGCTGGAATATCTGAAGGAAAAGCAGATCAAAACGGCGATCGCATCGTCTACGAAAGGCCCGCTTGTCAGAAAGCATCTGGAGCGCACCGGCCTTAGCGGATATTTTCAGGAAATTGTTTCCGGTGATATGGTGGAAAAAAGTAAGCCGGAGCCGGATATTTATTTAAAAGCCTGTGAGGTAGTCGGCGTTTTGCCGGAAAATGCGATGGGAATCGAGGATTCTTTTAACGGAATCCGTGCGGTTGCGGCTGCGGGAATGACGGCGGTTATGGTGCCGGATATGGTACAGCCGGACGAGGAAATTCGTCAGATTTATGATTACTGTGTGCAGGATTTGCTGGAAGTGAAGGAACTGATCGAACTGCTCGCGTAGAGTAGAGAAGTTCGGTGCAATGCAGCATGGAGGGTACAGTTCACCTGTAGCATTTGTAGTACAATAGAATACGCACTCCGCAAACATTCTATTGTCGCGAATCGCCTCTTCTTTTGCAGACGAAGCCATGAGTGAACGGAATCTCATTGACAAATCTCAGGAAAATGATTATACTGTAACCACCGTGCAGCCGGGGGAGCAGCGGCCCCCTGAACCTGAAATCCGCTATAGCAGGGGTGATGGTACGCCGAGGGCTTTTGGCTCATATTGCTGCCCTTTACAAGTGGCGATGAAGTTTGGGTCTTGCGCAACGGGTGTCTGTGAACCGTGTCAGGTTGGGAACAAAGCAGCACTAAACAGAAATTCCCGTGTGCCGCAAGGGTGCCTGGCGGAGTTAACTGTAAAGGTAACGGATATGGGTTTCGGTTCGAAGCGTGCCGCACGGTCTTTGAAAAAGAGAACAGTCTTTCGGGAGAAGCCCGGAAGAATATGGGCGTCCGGAGGAAGAGAATTTCTCCGGGCGTTTTTTAGTTATAGTTCACTCGTTTTTCATTCCCGGGAATGGAATTGTATCAAGACGAAGAGAAAGAGGAAATAAAACGTGGAAACGATCAAAAAGGATAACAGCGGGACGCTACCGTTGCCGGAAAATCTGGAAAAGCTGCTGACAGACTGCACACTCTGTCCGCGTAACTGCCACGTCAATCGTATGGCGGGGCAGATCGGCTACTGCCTGCAGACGGGGACGCTGCGGGCGGCAAGAGCAGCGCTGCACTACTGGGAAGAACCGTGCATCTCGGGCACGGCAGGTTCGGGTGCAGTGTTTTTTGGCGGCTGCTCGATGCGGTGCGTGTTTTGCCAGAACCATGATATTGCGGCAGGAGAAGCCGGACGGGAAATTTCGGTGGAACGGCTGAAAGAAATTTTTCTGGAACTGCAGGAAAAGGGCGCGAACAACATCAACCTCGTGACACCGACGCATTTTGTACCGCTGATTGTTCCGGCGCTGCGGGCGGCAAAGCGGGAAGGATTGCGGATCCCGATTGTATACAATACCTCCTCTTATGAAAAAGTCAGCACGCTGCAGCTGCTGGACGGGCTTGTGGATATTTATCTGCCCGATCTGAAATATGAATCTGCAGCGCTTTCCGGGCTGCTTTCGAATGCGCCGGATTATTTTGAAACAGCAACAGCGGCGATTGCAGAGATGGTCAGACAGGTCGGCGAGCCGGTTTTTGCAGCGCCGGATGGGACGCTGCTTTTAGCGGCGCAGATGAATGATGCATGTGAAGAAGCCGACGAGGACGCAGAATTTTTAATGAAAAAAGGCGTTATCGTGCGGCATCTCGCCCTGCCGGGACAGGAGGCAGATTCGAAGAGAGTGCTTTCCTATCTGTTAAAAACCTATGGGGAGCGGATTTATATCAGTCTGATGAATCAGTACACGCCGATTCCGTCTGTGCTGGAGAAGACGCTGCCAAAGCTTACGCAGAAGAAGTTGGCGGCGCCAGAGCCCTTGCGGGAGAAAAGCGCAGCGCAGCCTGAATCTGCACAAGCCTGCCTGACAGGTCTGCAGCGCCGTCTGACGGAGGACGAATACGAAGCTCTGATTGATTTCGCGATAGAAAACGGAATCGAAAACGGATTTATTCAGGATCAGGAAACGGCGCAGGAAAGTTTTATTCCTGCATTTGATGGCGAGGGCATCTGACGGAAAAAGAGGATTGTGCAATTTTACAGGGATTTATGGTGTTTTCTTGATTGTTCGGAGGCCTGTGTGAGTGTATTCTGAAAAAGAACAGATGCCTGAAAATATTCCTTTTTCAGGTACAACAACAGAGCAGGGATTTATAAAAGGAGGAACTATCATTATGAACACAATGCCCAGACCGGAGCATCCGCTTCCTCAGTGGGAAAGAAGCACATGGAAAAACTTAAACGGAGAATGGGATTTTTCTTTCGACTTTGGTAAAAGCGGCGTAGACCGTTGTTTTTATGAAAAGAAGGATTGGGAGAAAAAGATCATCGTTCCGTTTTGACCGGAAAGCGATCTGAGCGGAATCGGCTATAAGGATTACATGGATGCCGTATGGTATCATAAGACCGTAGAACTGACCGAAGTGGAGGTAAAAGGACGCGTTCTGCTGCATTTTGGCGCGGTGGATTATGATATGCGCGTATGGATCAACGGAACAGAGGTTGGACGGCATAAAGGCGGTTATACCTCTTTTACATTCGATATCACGGCTTATGTACAGGCCGGTGCAAACGATATCGCCGTATACGCAGAGGACGATTTGAGAAGCGGCAAACAGCCCCATGGCAAACAGAGTGGGCTCTACTATTCCCATGGCTGTGAATACACCAGAACCACCGGTATCTGGCAGACGGTTTGGCTTGAGTTCGTGCCGGAAAATTATGTGAAAAAAGCACGTTTCTTTCCGAACGTGGAAGCAGGCACGATTACGATCGAAGCGGTGACTGTCGGCGACGGATCGTTCTGCGCAGAAGCGTTTTATGAAGGAAGACGCTGTGGCCAGGCGGAAACCACAACTGCTGGCGGAAATGTTGTTGTGACGCTGCCTCTTTCTGAAGTGCATCTGTGGGAGGCTGGAGCAGGCAGACTGTATGATTTGACAATTACTTTTGGGAAAGATACTGTTCACAGCTATTTCGGACTGCGCAATGTCACAATTTCCGGGGAAAAGGTGTTGATTAACGGAAAATCCGTGTTCCAGAGACTCGTTCTGGATCAGGGATTTTATCCGGACGGCATTTATACCGCATCTACCGATGAAGCACTGGAAAACGATGTGAAGCTGTCGATGGCAGCAGGCTTCAACGGCGCGCGTCTGCATGAAAAAGTGTTCGAGCCCCGTTTCCTGTATCATTGCGATCGCCTGGGCTATCTTGTATGGGGCGAGCAGGGTAACTGGGGGATGGATCCGAGCGCACCGGATGGATTGAAAAACTTCCTGCCTGAATGGATGGAAGCGGTTGAAAGGGATTTCAATCATCCGGCGATCATCGGCTGGTGCCCGTTTAACGAGACATGGGATTATGAAGGGCGCAAGCAGGATGACGACCTTCTGGCAATTGTCTATCGGATGACGAAGCTCTACGATACGACCAGACCATGCATCGATACCAGCGGCAATTTCCATGTTATTACTGATATTTACGATCTGCACGACTACGAGCAGAACCCGGAAGAGTTCGCAAGTCATTATGAGAGCTATGCAAAGGACGGCATTCTGGCATGGGATAACCATGCGCCGAGACAGAAACAGATTGTCGGTATTCCGGTATTCATCAGCGAGTACGGCGGCATCAAGTGGGATGTTGAGGGCGTGAATAAGGACAGCTGGGGCTACGGCGACGGACCCAGAACCGAGGAAGAGTTCCTTGCACGTTATAAGGGTCTGACGGATGTGCTTTTGGACAATCCGAAGATGTTCGGCTTCTGCTACACCCAGCTGTACGATGTAGAGCAGGAAATGAACGGTCTTTATACCTATGGCAGAAAGCCTAAATTCGATATGGAAATTATCCGTAGGATCAACAGCCGCAAAGCTGCGATCGAGGAGGGAGAGGCATAACGCTTTCCTGTTTTGCATAGGCTGAAAGAAAAGCGGGTAACGCGATGCTGAATGCAATCTGGGCAGGAATGATTGTTCTTGGAATCTTATACGGAGCTTTTACCGGCAATCTGGAGGCGGTGTCCAACGCCGCCTTGGAAAGTGCCGGGGAAGCTGTGGATTTATGTATTACGATGTGCGGGATCATGGGACTTTGGACAGGTCTGATGAAAATCGCACAGCAGGCGGGGCTGATTGCTGCATTGACGCGCGGCATCAGCCCTTTTGTGTCGTTTTTATTTCCCCGGATTCCGAAAAATCATCCGGCGCGGGAGTCAATTTCCACCAATATTGTTGCAAACGTCCTCGGACTTGGCTGGGCGGCAACTCCGGCGGGCTTAAAGGCGATGGAGGATCTTGCACAGCTGGAAGAAAAACGGAGACAGACGGGGTATCTGAAAAACGTTCCAAAAGATACGGCGAGCAATGAAATGTGTACGTTTCTGATTTTAAATATTTCGTCCCTGCAGCTGATTCCGGTCAACATGATCGCCTATCGCAGCCAGTACGGAAGCGCCAGCCCCGCCGCAGTGGTCGGTCCTGCGGTGCTGGCGACACTTGTCAGTACGTTTGCGGCAGTGATTTTTTGCAGGGTGATGGATCGGAGATAGATTGTTGATATAGCATTTGGATACTGAACAGAAGCATAGTTTGCAGGCGGGCAGTCATACATCGTTCGATGCGCAGCTGCCCTCTGTTTTTGTGGAAATTTACATCAGATATGCCAGCAGCACGCTCATAACGACACCGACGGCGGTAGAAAGCAGCGCGCCTGCCAGCGTATATCTGGATTTGGAAACGCGCGCCGTCATAAAATAAACAGACATCGTGTAAAAACAGGTTTCTGTGCAGCTCATCAGAATCGACGTGATGCGTCCTGCCAGAGAATCTGTCCCGTAGGTTTTGAAAATATCGAGCACCAGTCCAGTCGCCGCGGAAGAAGAAAACAGGCGGATGAAAATGAGCGGGAAAAACTCCGGAAACATACCGCTTATGGAACTGTCAGCGGCGTATTTTTGCAGCAGCTTTCCCGGAAGATCCAGCAGCCCGGAGCCCCGCAGAATCCCGACTGCCATCATCAGCCCGATGAGCGTTGGGACGATGCCGACGACCGTTTTCAGACCGTCCGCTGCGCCGTTTATAAAGTCGTCGTAGAGATTACATTTATGAATCCACCCATAGCCGATGATGAAGAAGATCACGGCAGGAATGAGGATGGAGGAAAGATGTGCGAGAACATTTGCCATGGAAAACTCCATTCTGCAGAGATTAAATCACCGGACATTTTCAGACCGGGAAAGGATACGATCCTGCGGGAATATCTGTTACCGGAATATATGATTTTGCCAACCCATACAGAACCGGAATCATAAAATGCAGAGTAGGGGCATAAGTTACTATCAGGTTTTCTGAAAAACGAATGGGATGGAAAAAGGAGGACAGGCATGGCGGAATATCGAAAACAAATCGCATATCTGGATTATCTGGAAGACGGCGTAAAAATCAAAAATGCCGGATTTGTCAGAATAGAGGAACAAAACGGACACAACCGGATGGAAGTAAAAGTTAAAAACCTTCCGGGCAAGGACTGCGGGGAGTTTCGGTTACAGGAAGAACATGAGAGAACGGTCGGAAGGATTAGTTTGCAGGGCGGCAACGGAAACTGCTGCATGGTGTGGCGGATGCCGGAGCCGGGCGAATTGGATAACAGCCGGGAGGAAAGCTGGCAGCAGACTGCGCAGCTTCGGATTTTACTGCCCGGAAAAAGAATGCTGATTGCAAACTGGCACGAACCGGTTGAAATTCCGGCACAGAAAGAGACGCTGCAGCTGCAGCAGCAATCGCAGGTACAAGGGGATCAGTTCCAACAGATGGAGGCGCGGTCATCGCAGACAAATTCACCCCGGCAGCCCGGAGCTGGAGAAATTATTCCGTATCCGGAGCGGCGCGGCAGCGAGATGGAAAAGCAGTCCACACTGAAGGAGCCTGCCGAAATAGAGCAGTCCGCCATATCGGAGGAGCCTGCCGAAACAGAGCAATTCGCCATGTTGAAGAAGCCCGCTGAAACAGAGCAGTCCGCCATGTCAAAGGAGCCCGCGGCAACGAAACAGCAGCCTACTCCGGAAGCGCCATCTGTGTCAGCGTCCGAGCCGACGATTCCTTTTCCTTCCGCTGCGCCGAAATCGCCGTCCTCTCCATCGCGTGAGCCGGTCTGCAGCGCGGATAAATGGGAGCAGCTGTGCACGATGTACCCGGAAATTCATCCGTTCCGCGACAGTCGGGAATATCTTTCTATTGCGCCGAAGGATTTTGTGGTTCTGTGCAAGGAATACCAGAAGTTAGTACATAACAGCTTCCTGCTGCATGGCTACTATAATTACCGTCATCTGATTCTGGGCAGAATCCGGCAAAAGGATGCATGGCAGTATTATATCGGCGTGCCCGGCAATTTTTATGACCGGGAAAAAATGGTGGCGGAAATGTTCGGATTCGAAGCCTTTGAGGGTGAAAAAGAATCCGCATCGCCGGGTGATTACGGGTATTATATGAAGCGGGTGGAGATTTAAGTGTGTAAAACATTTGAAAAAACATTAACTGCTTGATGGAAACAAATTTTAGTAAATTGTTAATAAAGAAAATACAATATGTTATAATGCATTTAATGAATAAGGCACACTTTGATATGGAAGGACGCACTTGGGGGGATTATTTTGACGAAGATTGTAAAATTGTATTTGATTAGTGAACAAATTGATAAAGATGGCAATAGGGTAGATTATAAGGAAATAAATTCAATATTATGGAATTTACAAAAACAAACTCGAGACATAAAAAATAAAACGGTACAACTTTGTTGGGAATGGATGAATTTTTCTAGTGATTATTATAAAAAGAACGAGTTATATCCAAATGAAAAGGAGATACTGAATCTTACATTAAGAGGATATGCGTATGATCATTTCAAACAGGGATATGACTTATATTCCTCAAATATTTCGGTATTAACAGAAGCGGTATGTGGAGCATTTAAAAATGCGAAAAAGGAAATGCTGAATGGTGAAAAATCTGTTTTATCTTATAAAGCAGAACAGCCATTAGATATTCATAAAAAATGCATAAAACTTGAGTATGATAAAAATTTTTATGTAAAACTGAAAATGTTGAATAAAGCTGGGAAAAAGAAATACGGTATTGAAGATGATTTGAATTTTAAAATACAAGTAGAGGATAAATCTACGAGGACAATTCTTGAAAGGTGCATAGATGGAGAATATGTAGTAAGTGGAAGTAAACTTATTTATGATAAGAAAAAGAAACTGTGGAAATTAAACTTGTGCTACTCTTTTAAGGCTAATGAAATAGAATCCCTTGATAAAAATAAAATACTTGGGATAGATTTAGGAATCGCATGTCCGTTGATGGCATCAGTGAATGGGGAATTTGATCGTTTTTCAATAAAGGGTGGGGAAATTGAAACGTTTAGAAAACGAATCGAAGCGAGAAAGCGATCAGTTCTTCATCAGACGAAATATTGTGGAGATGGGCGAATTGGGCATGGGAGAAACAAGCGTACAGAACCAGCATATAAGATAAATGATAAAATAGCACGTTTCCGGGATACTGCAAATCATAAATATAGTAGGGCACTAATCGATTATGCGATAAGAAAAAATTGTGGTATGATTCAAATGGAAAATCTGACGGGAATTAGTGATAACAAGGAGCATTTTTTAAAAGAATGGTCTTATTATGATCTTCAAACAAAAATTGAAAATAAAGCAAAAGAAAAGGGTATAAAAATTGTCTATATCAATCCAGAATATACAAGCCAAAGGTGCAGTAAATGTGGGTACATAGATGCAAATAACAGAGAACTTCGGGCGGTTTTTAAATGTCAAAATTGTGGTTTTGAGGCGGATGCAGATTATAACGCCAGTCAAAATATAGGAATAAAAAATATAGAAGACATTATAGAAAATACCTTAAAAATAAGCAGTGCGAATGAAAAGCAAACAAAAAACACATAGGATATTCGCACTGATATTAAGGGCGGCTCAGCGTCCTTAAGTCGAGAAAGTATACATAAATTTCTTATATAGAATAGTAGATACTCTCGGCAAGGTATAAACCCTACAAATTTAATCCTTGTAGGCAACTTATATTTGTATTTATTTGAGATATATCTTGTATGCATATGTAGGTTGTGAGTGGTTTGCGCTCCCTTTTGCGGTGCTGATGCAGTGATATATCTTGTATGCATATGTAGGTTGTGAGTGTAATAATTCCTCCAAACCGATTACGGTTCTCCCGATATATCTTGTATGCATATGTAGGTTGTGAGCGTTTGCGTCTTTTATTGGGATATTCGGCCCATAGATATATCTTGTATGCATATGTAGGTTGTGAGATGACCCACACTCCTTTCGTCGTCCGAACAGGCAAGATATATCTTGTATGCATATGTAGGTTGTGAGTTTGCGATTTTGTGGCAACGTATGGGGATAGCATGATATATCTTGTATGCATATGTAGGTTGTGAGGATATTGAAGAATTACGAGAGATTACGTCCTAGGATATATCTTGTACGCATATGTAGGTTGTGAACTGGAAAAGGATGTACATGGCGTTTATATCCGAAGATGTATCTTATATGTATATGTAAGATAAGAAAAAAATTATGCCTCCATATTATTTAGGTATTTGTTGTGCGTTATATATTAAAGTAGATGTTCGATTACATTTAAACGACCAATATAAAGAATAAAATAGACTAAATTACGGCAAAATTGAAACACAGGGAGCAATTATGGCAAGAATCCGTACAGAAGAGGAAAAAGAAGCGGCGCGGCAGGCTGCAAAGCAGGCGAAAAAAGATCAGTGGCTTCGGGAGCAGGAAGAAAAGCGCCCGATACATGAAAAATATATGAAGGATGCGATCCGACAGGCGAAAAAAGCGGCAGCACTCGGCGAAGTGCCAATCGGCTGCGTGATCGTGCATGACGGACAGGTGATCGGCAGGGGCTATAATCGACGAAATACGGACAAAAGTACACTGGCGCATGCGGAGATCACGGCGATTAAGCGGGCGAGCAAAAAGCTGGGTGACTGGCGGCTGGAAGACTGCACATTGTATGTGACGCTGGAGCCCTGCCAGATGTGTGCCGGAGCCATCGTTCAGGCGCGGATTCCGGAGGTTATGATCGGCTGCATGAATCCAAAGGCAGGCTGCGCAGGATCAATCTACAACCTGCTGCAGGAACCGGCATTTAATCATCAGGTCAGCCTGTTTAAGGGCGTGCTGGAAGAAGAATGCAGCCAGATGCTGAAAGATTTTTTCCGCAGTCTGCGGACACGATTGAAAATCTGAGACAGAACGCAGTCTGCGGACATGTCGGAACGCAGCGCAGAACTTACGGACTGTGTACGGGCATATTCCGGACCGCACCACAAAGGAGAAAGGAAATATATGGACTTTTGGGAAAGACTCTTTGCCAGAGCTGGAAGAAGAAAACCAGAGCCGTCTGCAGAAGCGAAATGCGCAGAGGAGTGGGATACAGAGTTGGCAAGCGAACTCTCGGAGACTGAGCGGGAGCAGTTGAAGAAAGCCGGCTGCATCCGAAAGCATATTTATTTTTCAGGACGCGTGCAGGCGGTGGGATTTCGCTACAGCGCGCTGTGTCTGGCAAAAGAGCTGCAGCTGACCGGCTGGGTGAAAAATTTAACGGATGGACGTGTGGAAGCAGAGCTGCAGGGACAGGCCGAATTGGTAGACTCGTTTGTGGAGCGTATCAGTCAGCGTGGCAGGATTGTCGTAGAGTTTGTGGAAGAGGAGGACCGTGAACTTTGCTATGAGGAAGGCTTTGAGGTCAGGTGAAAAGCTGCAGAGCCACTGATCGGGGCAGAAGACGCTGCAGCGCATGGCTGTGCGTTCCGCCGGTCAGAACACCAGCCGCGAATATTCGCTTCCGGCGTCCTGCTTTTGCGGCTGCCTGCGATAATCTGACGGTGAGACGCCCATACGTCGGTGAAATGCCCGGGAGAAGTAAAAAGCATCCGAGAAGCCGCAGGAGACAGCAGCTGTTTTGACGGAATTGCCGAGCTCGAGCAGGCGGCATGCCTGATGAATGCGGAAATTCGATAAAAATTCGCCGGGAGAAATGTTCAGTTCAGATTGAAAGGCGCGGTAGAGCGTGCTTCTGCTGACCCCGAGCATCTGACAAAGCTGTTCAGTATGGAAGTACTCATGATGAAAATTGGAACGGATCAGAAAAACTGCATTTGCCAGAAGGGACGAAGCAGGAGAGTCGGGCAGACCGGATGCCGGGGCATAATCGGCATAAAGACCGAGCAGCGTGCGGAGTATGCCATTTGCTTCGTTGCGGTTCTGGTGATAAAGGTCGAGGGGTTGCAGATCGGCAAAAAGCTGTCGGAGCCGGGCAGGGCAGATCGCGGGACAGACGGGCGCGGCAGGGGAAAAGGCGGTCTGATCGAGCAGAGAGGCAGCTTCTTTTCCGGTAAATTCCACCCAGGTATATTCCCATGGATTCCCCGGGTCAGGATAATAGCGAATCGTATCATAAGGATAAATCAGAAAGCTTTCGCCGGTGTGAACGGGGAAAGTTTTTTTATGATAATCGATAAAGCCCTGACCGCGCAGAATATAATGGATGATATAGACCGGGCGGACGCCAGGTCCCCAGGAATGCAGATCGCTGCAGTCCTGTCTGCCTGTGGCAAGCAGGGTGAGACCGGGCTGGGAATCGGACCCAAAAACAGATGAATTCATAAAGAGACCTCCTGATTTACAGGATGCCGGGGATGATGTCTAAAAACCTCCTGCAGACAGTCTGCAGCGGCCTTTGGGCACATACCTCCGGCATTGTCCTGACGTGAATAAATAATCCATGTATTTGCAACAAAAACCCATGGAAGAGAACAAAAGTGTCATGCTACAATCACGATAACGGATAACGAAAGAGAGGTCAAGGGGTATGGTAAAATTAACGCCGCCGATGGGCTGGAACAGCTGGAACACATTTGGTGAGAATATCAATGAAAAACTGATCATGGAAACTGCGGACAAAATGGTGGAGCAGGGGCTTTTGGACTGCGGATATGAGTATCTGGTCATTGACGACTGCTGGTCTTTAAGAAAGAGAGACGAGGAAGGCCGTCTGATTGCAGATCCGGAGAAGTTTCCCCACGGCATGAAAGTGGTTGCGGATTACGTGCATTCCAAAGGGTTGAAATTTGGTATGTATTCTTGTGCGGGCAACCTGACTTGTGCCGGATATCCAGGCAGCTTCGAGCATGAATTTATCGATGCAGACACCTTTGCATCCTGGGGTGTGGATTTTTTGAAGTACGATTACTGCTATCACAGCAACATCATTCCGGGCAAATATTTATACCGCAGAATGGGCATCGCGTTGGAAAATTGCGGCAGGGATATCCTGTTTTCCGCATGCTCCTGGGGCGCAGATCAGACGCATGAATGGATTAAGGAAACCGGCGCGAGCATGTGGCGTTCCACCGGCGATATTTTCGACAGCTGGGAATCGATCAAGGATCTGACCAAACAGCAGGCAAAGCTTCATCCGTATCATAGCGTCGGCTGCTTTAATGATATGGATATGCTGGTTGTCGGCATGTACGGCAAAGGAAACGTTGGTTTAAGCGGCTGCAACGACGTTCAGTACAGAACGCATTATTCAATCTGGGCGCTGTTTGGCTCTCCGCTGATGATTGGCTGCGATATCCGTAATATGAACGAAGAGACGAAGAAGATTCTGGAAAATAAAGAACTGATTGCGATCAATCAGGATCCTCTGTGCCGTCAACCGATCCGTCTGGACGGAATCTGGAGTGGAGACGATGTCCTCATTTATTCCAGACAGCTTTCCAATGGCGATCTGGCAATCGGTTTCTTCAACTTAAAGGACGAAAGCGTAGTAGCAAATCTGAATCTGGACGAAGTCGGTCTTCCGATGAGCACCGGCAAAACCCTGCAGATGAAGGAGGTCTGGACCGGGGAAGATCTGCCTTCGCTCAACGGAACGGTCCGTAAGGCCTTGGAGCCTTACGGCTGTGCAGTCTACCGCTGCAAGGTCGTTGATCTGTAATGGACACCTGCATGAAATGCGGAAAGGAGCTGACCCAGCTGGATCGGGGAGCTTACCGGAAATTTGTCAACCGGGGCAGCACGTCGTTTCTGTGTAAAAGCTGTCTTGCAGAAAAGTTCGGAATAAAAGAGTGTGTGCTGGATGAAAAAATCGAGCATTTCCGGAAACAGGGATGCACGCTGTTTATTTAATAATGAGGAAAAGGTTCCTATAATGGCGGATTGCTTGCAGTCCAGAAAACACAGAAAGCGCTTCACGGAGAAAAAATAATTCGTGAAGCGCTTTTAAAATGCCTGACTGTACTTTCAGGAAAGTGGTGCCGACATCAGAAACAGGGAAGCGGTCAGATGCCCGTCGGAATCCTTTTGATAGGATAAGTGGCTGTTGTTGCCAAAATGGAGCTGTAAGCGTTCATTGACGTTTCGGATTCCAAAACCGCTGCTGACGGTCAGGAAAGTGTTTTCATAACGCAGAAAGGCATTCAGCTGTTCCGGATCTGCTCCGACTCCGTCGTCTGTAACGGAAATCTCGGTGCAATCAGGCTGCCTGTGAATCTGAATCCGGATGGTGAGATGGTCGAGATTCGCATTATGCAGAATCGAATTTTCCACGAGAGGCTGCAGGGTAAACTTGGGGATCGGGATCTGATCCGCTTGTTCGGGAGAGAAATCCGGGATCAGCTGGATGTCGCAGGGGCGTTCCATCTGATAGATTCGGATAAATTCCCGGATATTTTCGATTTCCCGGGAAAGGGAGGCAGTTGAATCCGGACGGGAAATGCTGTAATGCATCAGATTGGAAATTGAGGAAACAATGTCTGCGATGGAGTCTTCGCCCTTACTGAGGGCATGCCAGCTGACCATATCGAGTGCGTTATAGAGAAAATGCGGGTTGATCTGAGCCTGCAGAGCGTGGAGCATGGCGGTACGTTTTTGCCTGTTTTCTTCGATAATCTGATCCAGCAGCAGATTTTCCCGTTGAATCAGCGCTGTAAAACTGTGACAAAGCACCTGAAGCTCCGCGTCGTGATAAACCGAAAACCGTTGTGTCTGAAAGGTTCTGGTATCCTCGATGGTGCTGATCAGATCCGCCAGGGAAATTATCGGCTCGGTGATTTTGCGGGAAAGCAGATACAAAACACAGATCAGTAGGAAAAAAGCGATCAGCACAAAAAGGATATAGGGAAATAGTGCGGTAATTACAATCTGCTCAATGTCAGAAAGAGGGGTCAGGAAGGTGAGGAAAAGATCTTGGTTCACGGAAGAAGTACTGACCAGATAGCGTTCATGGGAAGTCGAATCGCACAGGATCTGTCCGGAGCTTTTGGAAAGCGCGCTGAGAAATAGGCTGTCGGAAACTTCGCTGGAAGCGTAAAGAAGCTCCTGATATTCGTTGCTCAGAAAAAATCTGCTGTTCGGAGTAATGGATCCGGCAGAAATTTTTTCGAGGAAAGCATTTTCCGGAATGGCGATCACGACAGTTCCGATTCCCTCTGAGGAAGAATTTAGCGCATAATTGTAGACATATTTGGAATAACAGAGTTCATCGGTATCCTTATTGATGAAAAAATAGGGAGACCAGGTTATTTTTTCGGTGCGTTTATACCATTCCTGATCTTTCACAAGACGGGAAGAATAAACCTGACAAGTACGCAGTGCAACGTGCTCAGAAAGCGTATAGGCATCGCAATAGGAATCCATAGGAAGCGTATCGTTTAAGTAAAACAGAATACGGCAGTCGAGATTGGAGGTAAAAAGCTGCTGATTGAGATAGTTATTGAATTTTTTGCGCAGAAGTTCCCGGGCACGGAACATATCCAGATAGGAACTATTGTTTGTGCTGGCGAGTTCTCCGATTTCTTCGTCGTTGACCAACTGAAATGGAACCATGCTGAAGGAATCAATATAGCTGGTAAAAATGGTTTCGTTATATTTTTGCAGATTGATTTGCTGCTGTCGGATCTCCTGAAACAGGACAGAACGGAACAGGAAAAATATAAAAAGATAAGAGGTCAGAAAGACAGCGGACAGGACGCTGCACAATGTAATAAAAATTTTTCGGCGCATACAGATCTCCTTTCCGATTGCAGCAGCTAGAATGATACAGATTGCGATTTCTATATCGGGTTGATTACAGGCGGCAATTACGGTATTCTGTTGGGTTCATCCCGATTTTTTTCCGGAAAAGCGAGGAAAAATAACCAGCGTCATCGTATCCGCATTTATGGGCAACTTCTCCGATTGAGTATAAGGGAGAAGCAAGCAGAAGACAGGCACGCTCGAGTCTCTTTTCCGTTACATAGTTGTTTAAGTTTTTGCCGGCATGCTGTTTGAAAAGTGTGCTCAGCCAGGAAAGCGTGATGTTCATATTGTCTGCCATGGCAGAAATAGAAAAATCCGGGTTAGTATAGTGCGTGTCGATATATTGTAGCGCATAACGGTACAGCGCGGAAGTATTGTTGTTCTTCTGTGATAAGAGCAGGTTTAAAATATCAAAATACAGAGTTTCCAGATAATTTGCTTTGGAAGCCGGATTTGGAAGGGAATACCAGGTTTCCAGCGTATGTGTTTTTGAAGTGAGCAGAGATTGCTCTGTAAAATGAATTTCCCCAAGATAGTCATACAGGGTGGTCAGAATCCTGGTACCCATCAAATTGCAGAGATTTGGATCGCTCATGCAGTTATGGTAAAGCGGAGAACGGAAAAAATCTTCAATGCAGCTGATATCGTGATGGCGCAGTGCATCAAAAAGTTCCTTCTGATAGTTGCTTTCTGACAGGGCAAGAATTTTCTGATGAGAGGCTTCCTTGCTTTTATATAATTCTGTAAGAATATCTTCCAGCTGTTCGAGTTTCTGCCGGGTGACAGGTTTTAAAATATAGTGCTGTACATGATACTGCATGGCACTTTTGGCATATTCGAATTCGCGGTAACCGGACAAAAGAATCACAGGAATGCCGGATAAAATCGGTGATTCGCTGATTTGTCTGGCAAGTTCAATTCCATCCATATGCGGCATCTTGATGTCAGAGATGATAACGTCAGGACGGCAGGTCTGCAGAAAGTTTATGGCCTCTGCTCCATCCGAAACGCAGCCGCAGATGAGACCGTTAAAACGGGACCAGTTGAGCTGTTTTTTCAGACCGTCCAGTACAATCTGTTGATCGTCCACCAGTAATATTTTAAAAGATGACTCCATTTTAAAACCTCTTTTCTCCCCTTTTTCCCTATTGTGGCAAAAAGAAGAAAGGGTGTCAATGGAGGAAATAGAGCAGTAAAAAAAATTCATAATGAACAAAAAACTTTCAAATTGAGATCTGAAGGAGCAGACAGTAGAATAAAACCATCAACAACGCAAGGGAGGAAAAAGGAGTATGGGGAAACCGAAAAAAAAGAAAGGAAAGATGAGCCAGGCAGTTGTCAGAGAGAATATCCAGTTGTACTTACTGATGCTTCCGGTCTTTCTTCTGATTATTGTTTTTTGTTATGGACCGATGTTCGGCCTTGTGATCTCGTTTCAGGATTATATGCCAGGTTCTCCTTTTTGGGGTGAAGGAGTGGAATGGGTTGGCCTGACGCATTTTAAACGGTTTGTAGAAGGAAAATATTTCGGACGTCTGATTAAAAATACACTGGTGCTGAGTGGAATGAATCTGCTGTTTGGATTTACGGCCCCAATTCTGTTTGCGCTCTTAATCGACCAGATCAAGCGGCTCCGTTTTAAAAAGATTGCGCAGACAGCCAGCTATATGCCCTATTTCATCTCTACGGTCGTCGTAGCGGGCATGGTGATTTCTTTTATCGATCAGGGGGGACTGATCAGCAATTTCCTTTCTGCAGTGTTTGGGCTGCCGAACCAGAACTGGCGGGGTCAGGCACCGGCGTTTCCTGCAATTTATACGATCACAAATGTCTGGAAAGGATTCGGCTTTGGCAGTATTCTGTATATTTCTTCGATCACATCGATCGATCAGAGCCAGTATGAGTCGGCAAGAATTGACGGGGCAAACAGAGGACAGCAGTGCTGGTACATCACATTACCTGGAATTAAAAATATTATTGCGATTAACCTGATTCTGGCGATCGGAGGAATTCTCGGGACAAACAGCGATCTGATCCTGCTTTTATATTCTCCTGCGACATATGATGTTGCGGATGTAATTGGAACTTATACATACCGACTTGGTATCGAGGGCGGACAGTACAGCTATACAGCTGCAGCAGGATTATTCATGTCAGTAATCGGATTTGCACTGACTTATATTGCAAACAAAGTGAGCGATAAACTGACAGGATTTGGGTTATGGTAAAGAAAAGACTGATTTTGGTAACAGGAGATTAACATGAAAACAGGCAAAACAAAAAACAGAATCAGAGAAGGAAATCCGGCGGTAACGGTACTTCTGTATGTGCTGGTGCTCCTGATTTGCATCGCGACCGTTTATCCGATGTATTATGTATTGATTCTTTCCATCAGCGCGCCGGAATATGCGGCAAAAATGAATGTCTATCTGGTCCCGAAAGGGTTTTCGCTGGGCGCGTATAAAATGCTGGCCGGCGACGGGGAAATGTGGAGAGCGTATTTGAATACAATCCTCTACACGGTTCCGACGACTGTTCTGATGCTGGTTACGAGTGTACTAATCGCTTATCCGCTGACGTATAAACATCTGGCAGGACGCAAATTTGTAAATATGTTTCTGCTGATCCCGATGTATTTT
The DNA here is from genome assembly GCF_046968865.1 of Gallintestinimicrobium sp. Taxonomy (NCBI): domain Bacteria; kingdom Bacillati; phylum Bacillota; class Clostridia; order Lachnospirales; family Lachnospiraceae; genus Gallintestinimicrobium; species Gallintestinimicrobium sp. The sequence continues at coordinate 37,821 of NZ_JBKVPW010000005.1, forward strand.
TCAGGCGGTATGATTCCAGCGTTTTTGCTGATTACAAAGCTGAAGCTGTATGGAAGTCCGCTGTCACAGGTTCTCCCGGTATGTTTCTCGATCTGGAATATTATTCTGATGAAAGCGTTCTTTTCCAGTATTCCGGAAGGATTGAGGGAAGCTGCAAAAATTGATGGCGCAGGAGTGATCCCGATTTTGACAAATATTTATCTGCCGCTGTCAAAACCGATCCTGGCGGTTATTTCCGTATATACGATTGTGGGACGGTGGAACAGCTGGTTTGATGCACTGATATATTTGCCGAAAACGGAGTGGCAGCCGCTGCAGTTGTTTTTGCGCAGGATCCTGGTAGAAAGTACCAGACAGGTAACGGATGTCCTGGATCCACAGATGGCGGCGGAGATGATAAAAAAGCAGATGTCGGGTGCTCAGTTAAAATATGCGATGATTATATTTACAACGCTGCCGGTGCTGTTTACGTATCCGTTCTTCCAGAAATATTTTGTAAAGGGCGTTATGCTCGGTTCATTAAAAGAGTGACAGTATTCTGTTATTTTATAGAAAATAAAAATTATAAAACCGGGAAATAACCGTGAAGTGACTGCAGGCACGGAGAGGTTATAAAATAAAAAGTAACTGTTCAACAGTATGACCGCAAAGACGGCAGATTCTGACATAAGGAGGGTACAGAATGAAAAAGAGTTGGAAAAAAGGGATAGCGGCAGCGATGAGTGTACTGCTGGCAGCTGGTATGGCAGGATGCGGACAGACGAATACAGCCAATAGTACGGCGACTTCCGGTGATGCTGCTACAACAGCGCAAACTGAAGCGGCACAATCCAATACGGATAATGGCGATTTAACTGTAGTAAAAATTCTGGGACGCAATTACACTTACACTGGGGCGAACGGAAAAACAGTCACTTTAAAAGACTGGTCAACAGAAGGCAAGAGCAAACGGTGGGATAAATTATCTGAAAACCTGGCAGCAAAGGGTGTGAAGTTGGAACTGGATCTGATTGAGCCGGATCAGTTTGATACGACGATTCAGACCATGGCGGCGAGCGGAGAACTGTTCAATTACGATATGATTAACATTACTCCTCTGGATGATAAGACAAAATTAAACCTGGTTAAACAGGGACAGCTGCAGTCGATCAGCGATATCTGGGAAACCTATTCGGATGGAACTTATACCGATTTTATCAATTCTGACGCCGGACAGTTCTATTTCAAACATGTTGCGCTGGAAGACGGGAAGTGCTACTGGCTGACAGATTATGAAACCGGTTCTTATGAAGGAAAACCTACTAATTTCATACTTGCTTTTCAGATTCGACAGGACTGGCTGGATGCAGTCGGAAAAGATATGCCGACAACGACGGACGCGGTTTATGAAGCTTTAAAGGCATTTCAGGATCAGGATGTGAACGGAAACGGACAAAAGGATGAGGCATTTCTGACAGATTACAGTGGATTTGCTACAGATGTTGCGCAGTGGTTTGGACTTGGTGTTGGAACGACGTTTATCAACAATCAGGAAGATTATAAAATTGAATCTCCTTGGTATCAGGAACATATAAAGGATTATATCCAGTATATGCAGAAACTTTACGCAGCTGGATTATTAAAGATGAATGACAGCCAGGGCGGCACTTATATGGCGAATAACCAGGTGGCTGCAATTTCCCAGTGGGGAACAGAGCTGTGGGAGGAAACGGCCATTACTGTTCCGGAAGGAGCAGAATATCAATGGTTTGCACCGATGAGAGTGGATGGAATTGAGGGAGAAACATCCCTATTCCGTGGTTCAAATGCATATAACATGGGTTGGACCGCGACAGCAGTGCCTGCAAGCAGTGATAAACAGGAAGCAATTGCAAAAATTTTGGACTATCTGATTACACAGGAATCCATGGATTTGACAGAGTATGGTCTGGAAGGCGTAAGTTATGAGATGGTGGACGGTAAAATGAGCAACACGCTGGATAACACGCTGGAAAATACAGATGCTGTCGGTATGGCGCTCTGGTGCAACGGCTCCATTTTCCCGAGATACAAGGTGAATAATGATCTGAGTGCAGAGCTGGATAATACGGTAGTGTTTGCAGAGAAAAACGGCGTAAAGAACAATCAGACTGCGAAGAAAGATTTCACAATCTCCTGTATCAAGGATCCGGAGCATCGTATTTTCCACGATTTAGGCGCTCTGGCAATCCCTACGGTAGAGGAAATCAACAAAACAAACGAAATCAGCACAGATCTTGAAACATATTCCAAGGAACTGCTGACAAAACTCATCATGGGTGAAAAGAGCCTGGATGACTGGGACAGCTATATTCAGGATCTGAAAGATCTTGGACTGGATGATCTGATTGCGGTACAGCAGGCGAGAGTTGACCGTGCGATGAAATAAAAAAGAGCAATAAAAAAACAGGCAGACAGTGTGAAAAGTAATCGGAGCTGTTTATTTTTCACACTGTTGTTTGCACTACAGATATCTACAAAAAGGGAGATTATTATGTCAGAACAGAAGAAAAATGGGATTCCGCAGATGGGCCCCGATACAGGAAACTACTGGTGCACCTGGGATACGCAGTTTCGCGTAAACAGCGTGGAAGACGGGAAGGATACGAAAAATCTGCGCAATGTGCTGACTCAGGATTTTCTGTTTGCAGAAGACGGAATGCTCCGAAATTATTTAAAAAATGTACGCCAGGATTTGTATGTTCTGTTGGACGACGGTTGGGACGTTGGAAAGGATGTGCCAGGAAACGGAGCAGTCAGCGTATTTGGCAGTCTGGTTCTGGATTCTGATAAATTTCCGGATTTTACCGGAGAACCATGGGAACGTCTTGCAAAGCTTCGTTGCAAGCTAATGGAGCTTGGATATCGTGGCCTTGGTTTGTGGATTTGTGCGAATGCGACCGGAGAGGAAGAGGCACATCCGCTTTCCGTGGAAGAGGCGGAAAATTACTGGAAAGAGCGTGCGATCTGGTGCAGAAAAGCAGGGGTGGACTACTGGAAAGTAGACTGGGGATATCATTGTGGTGACGCAGCTTATAGAGAAATGATGACAAGAATTGTAAAGCAGTATGCACCTGACCTGAAAATTGAGCATGCGGTGTGTCGCGGTCCGTTGGATGAAAAAGTGGAGCACTGGAAACGCGTTGGGAAACTGCTGTCAATCAGTGATTATGTACGGACGTATGACGTGGTAAAAGAATTTACCTACAGCACGACGATTGCTCGAACCTGGGAGATGTTCGACCAAGACAGGGAAGTGCAATTTGGCTGCAGAGGAATTCCGAATATAGAGGATGCACCGCTTTTGGCAGCAGGACTTTGCTGTTCGATGGGCGTGATGCGCCATCCCTGCTGGGGCGGCACAGAAACAGACGTCCTGGATTTTGGACGTAAGTGGAACGAAGTAGAGCGTGCGCTGCGCTGGCAGAGAATCGCACCTCCGTTTGGAATTTGGGAAAGTTCGGCAGAAGCATTTGGCGGACTCAGAAAAGACTGGACAGAGATGCTTTCCGGTCCGGAAGGAGAAGGCTGGCTAAAAAATCTGATTCCGGAGGGACGTTCGATTTCGCAGGAAGCGCCGGCTATTCTGACGAGAAATATGGATTGTCCAGAGATTTTTGCAAGAGAAGAAGAACTTCCGTTTCTTGCCTGCAGTATCCATCCAGCGACAGGTACTGTGAGCATCGCATTTATGCCGCGAACATGCGGAGACCGAAAGATATTTACACCGAAAGCTGACCTGAATGTAAAGCTTGGAGCATTTGTAAAACCGATTGGCGTATTTGGTGAGTTCGGAATCCTGACAGTTGAACTCGGAGAGGCGGTCGAAGGCAGAGTTTATCTGCAGGATCTGTGCCGGGAAGAAGCCGTGGAAGTTACGGATCTGGTTGCAAAAAGCCGTGACAGGATCGTGCTGGATTACGATGCTCTGGCACAGAACGGCTGGCTTAAAAATGATGAAGGAGACTGCTCTGCGCCAGGATTTATGATCTGGCAGGAGTGAGCTTCTGAAAAAGAAGCTTTTCCTGTTTTGTCGTTCGTGGAAGCTGTTCGGGACACCGTATGGAAGACCTTTCAAAAGAAACCATAGCCGATTTGCCCTTTTTATGATACGCTTAGTGCAGACGCAAAAAGCGCCCATATTGTCTGAGCGTATACAAAATCAGGGGGTAAGGAGGAACTCATGGGGAACAATTGGAAAATTACGGACACGCTGACAAAGGTGTTCGCAGAGGAAGCACCGGATGGACAGGGGAGCATTCGCCTTTCAACGCTGCATCGGGAAACCGTATCCTGTGTGATTGCATATTTTGGGGCGGCAGACTGGGGACGTTACTGGAAGGTTTCCGTAAAAGCGCCGGAAAAAATTGAGACGAGATTGCGCCGGGTTGAGCTGGTTCCGTCGGCTTATCCGTGCCATAAGGAGCAGGATGATAACTATCTGCGCATCGTACCCGGGATGTATCCGGATCTTTTGCGCGATCTGAATACGGAGGGCGATGGCGCGGACAAAAAATATCTGACAAAAGAAGTGCCCGGACAGTGGCGCAGCCTATGGTTGGATGTGACGGTCGATGCGGAGCTTGCAGGCGGGGACTATGTTATTGTGATCGAAACGGAAACTGAGGACGGAGAAAAAGAGACGTTAAAAGCTGATCTGCATGTGGTCGATGCGTCGCTTCCGCCGCAGAAGATTTTGCATACGGAATGGTTCCATTCTGACTGTCTGGCAGACTATTATCATGTAAAACCGTTCAGCGAAGAACACTGGAAGATTCTGGAAAACTTTATCCGCCTGTATGCGGCGCGTGGCATCAATACGATTCTGACACCCGTATTTACACCGCCTCTGGACACTGCGGTCGGCGGCGAGCGCACGACGGTTCAGCTGCTGGATATCCGCAAGGACGGTGATACCTACAGCTTCGATTTTTCGAAACTGGAGCGCTGGATCGGAATTTGTCGCTTTGCCGGAATTACGTATTTTGAAATGGCGCATCTGTTTACCCAGTGGGGCGCTAAGTGCGCACCGAAGATTATGGTCTGGGAGGACGGCACGCTTCGCCATAAGTTTGGCTGGCACACGGACGCACAGAGCCCGGAATATGCGGATTTTCTGGCACAATATCTGACTGCCCTGACAGATTTCCTGAAAGAACAGGGACTGCAGGATAAAGTCTTTTTCCATATTTCAGATGAACCCGGCGAGGAGATTTTAGAGGATTATAAAAAAGCGCGGGAAATGGTACTACCCTATATTCAGGGATTTCATACGATTGATGCGCTTTCTGACGTTGGATTTTGTGAAAAAGGCCTGGTCGATCTGTTTGCACCCGGAACAAACTGCATGGAGCCGTTTTTGGAAAGAGGAATGGAAGGACTGTGGACCTATTATTGCACCGGACAGTGGAAGGAGGTTTCCAATCGGTTCATGGCGATGCCTTCTGCGCGTACCAGAATCCTCGGTGTGCAGCTGTATCTGTATAAAATCAGTGGATTTCTGCACTGGGGCTTTAACTTTTATAACAGCCAGTATTCGATCAAGCACATTAACCCGTATGCGGTAACGGATGCGGGAGAAGCATTTCCGTCCGGCGATGCATTTTTGGTTTATCCCGGCGAGGGCGGCGTACCGGAGGAATCTATCCGTCTGATGCTGATGCAGCAGGTGATGCAGGATGTGCGTGCGTTTGAACTGCTGGAATCGCTGGTCGGCAGGGAAAAAGTCTGTGAAATCATCGCAGAAGGAACGGATGAACCGATCACCTTCAAGCGCTATCCCAAAGAAAAAGAATGGCTGCTAGCCTTAAGAGAACGGGTGAACGCGGAGATCGAAAAAGCAATTGTGAAACAATAGAATGCACGCTCTGCGAGCATTCTATTGTCATGAATAAGAAGCGCAGGGCGAGAGCAGGACTCTTGCCCTGTTTTCTGATTTTCAAATGACAGGAAATTGTAAATCCTTTCGTAGACGACGAAGAAGACAGGCTGATGGAAATTACGACGAAAGAGTGACAGAACTATGCAGACAGAACAAAAGAAATTCGCAGAGCATCGCAGATTTTTGACATATGCAATAGCGCTGTGCACTATCTTGCCATTTGTGGCGCAGGGCTGTGGAAAACCGTCCCGAGAGACCTGGCAGGATGTGGATACTGAAGCGGAAACAGTGATTGTGCTGGAAGAGGATGAAGAGCCGAAGATACGGATGGAAGATGTTTGTCTTGAGCTGTATCGGGAAGCAGGCAGAAGTGGACGGCTCGGGGAAAAAGAGACCATTGCACATATCGTAAAGCAGTTTGGAGAAAACGGATATCCTGCAGTAGACCAGAAAAATAGGGTCGATATGGTGCGGGCATCAGAGGTAAAGCGTTTCTGCAGGCGGGCGACGGATCAGCAGGAGGCACAGATAGAAATTGTTGAAGTTGACTGGAACGGTGGCTTTGTGGAGTATGAGCTGCAGGCGGCAGAAGGCAATCTCGATGTGACACGCAATTATTATCATTATGAAGATGAAATGATGCGCAAAAAGACGGAAGAACATTTTACAGCGGACAGTTGGTCGTATACGGAGGACGGTTATCTGATGTTTTCCGGAACCGGGGCGCTGGATGAGATGTATGTGATGACGCTCAGCGACGTTAAGGAATATGCGGCGCTGCGGGTGGATCCTCTGGACGAAGCCTGCCGGGAATGGAACGAAAAAGCGCTCCTGCCGGTCGGCTATGAATGCAACAATCTGTTTCTGACAGACTGGGATGAAACGGATTTCGGAGAGCTGGACTTTTATGATCTGTTCGATGTTTTTTATCCGCATATATATCATCGGAAAATCCCGTGGCAGAGTGAGAAAAATGCTGGAAACAGCACAGTGTATGGAATTCCGTCAAAAGAGTTTGAATCGGTTATTCAGGAGTTTTTGAATGTAAAAACAGATATCCTGCGCAAAAAAGCGATTTACCGGGAGGAAGATGACACATATGAATATTATCCGCGTGGATTTTATGAGTCAGAGTACCCGGAGCATCCGTACCCGGAGGTGACAGCGTTTCAGGAAAATGACGACGGGACGGTAACGCTCACTGTGCATGCTGTTTTCCCCTATCTCGGAAGTTCCAGAGCGTTCGTTCATGAGGTGACCGTGCGCCCGACGGAAAATGCTGCGGCTGCAGTGCAGTATGTGTCCAACAAAATTGTTTCCTCACTGGATGATCCGGACGACAACTGGTATGTGCCGCGTCTGTCCGGAGAGGAACGCAGTTTATTGTATGAAGAAAATACAGACTGAAAAATGGCTGCCGTATAGGGAAATTTCCCTGCGCGGCAGCCATATGTTAGTTACAGTTCACTCGTACTATTTGCAAAAGCGCATCCTCGATGCTTTCCGCTGCTTCGCAGCTCATTTTTGCTCATAAAATGGCGTTCCCTTCGTGGTTTCTTGTGGGCAGATTCTCATGCGAGCATGGAATCTGCCCACAAGAAACCACGAGTGAACTGTAACATACGTTATAAAGTTTTTGTAAATTTGAATGGTGACAGATTGAATTTGGAAAAAGTATTTTGTATAATAAAGTTGCAGTTCCTGCTGATAGGAATATTTTAGGACACAAATCAGGAAATCAGATAATCTATTATAAGCGGAGCATCGTATAGCGGTGTATCCGGCTTTCTTCTATCTTTTCAAGCCAGAATCGGCGAATGATTTCCGTGAGTCAATGAACCGAAGATTAAGCGCGCAAACCTTGGTGAATACCGTGAAAATGAACAGAACCGGCAGATGCGTTTCTTTTGTTTTCACAAAAAACTGAATAAAACATAAAAACTGAATAAAGCTGAACGAACCAGAAAGGCAAACGATGGAAACAATCAATACACCTTATGATGATGCTTTTCGAACCTTGCTGCAGGACTGCCCGGAGCTGGTGATTCCATTAATCAATGAACTGTTTGGAACGGATTACACAGGTCAGGAAGTGGTACTGTCGAGTGCAAATGAGATATTTATCAGGAATCCGAACGGGAAGAAGGAAAAGCGGGTTACGGATTCCAACATGACGTTGATTTCATTAAAAGGAATATCGAAATATTACCATCTGGAATGCCAGAGCACGCCGGACGGAACGATGGAAATTCGGATGTGGGAGTATGACACGCAGATCGCGTTATTAAACGCAGAATACAGGGAAGGCATGTTGTATGTAGATTTCCCTGATTCCGCGGTAATTTATTTAAGAAGCAATCCAAACACGCCGGATGAACTGAAAATCTGCATCCGTGCAGCCAGGAAAGAATTAAAATATGGCATTCCGATTCTGAAAGTAAGAAATTACACGCTGGAGGATATTTTTGAACGGCGTTTATGGATGCTGATTCCGTTTTATATCTTCCGGTATGAAAAAGAACTGTCGCAGATCGACAGCGATGAAGAGCGTCTTGAGAAACTGAGAAGAGAATACGAGAGGGTGGCAGAAATGCTGGATCAGGAATGTAAAAACGGACGCATGAGGTCAGTCACAGGTGGAGCGCTGTGCTAGCTGTCCCGTACTGTTGTGGAAAAACTGGCGTCAAAATATAAAAATGTGGAAAAGGAGGTAGCTGAAGTTATGGGAGGAAAGGTATTAACCTATCGGTCAAAAGAACTTTATCAGGAAGCTCTGGCGAAAGGAATCGAACAAGGAATCGACAAAGGTATTGTAAAAGGGCTTGCAAACCTTGCGGCGGGCAAATACCAGCGGGGCGAGAGCGTAGAGAAGATTGCTGATGATCTTCTGATGACTACATCAGAGGTAGAAGAACTCTTAAATCACCAGAAAGAGGCTTGAAAAGTGAGACTGTAGTGTTGTTGTACCAGTAGATTTGCCTGTTTGTGAAGTAGAAAGCAAATAAAACAATAGAATGAATGAAAAAATCGCCCCATCCGCAGTTAAAAAATACCTGCCGGATTGGGCGATTTATACGTCAGAACAAATTATTCGAGAGCGTTTCAAGTTTTGTGTAAACGTTAAAAACTGATATAAGATTTGTGAATAGTTACAAATGGGCAGAGCCGATTTTCCGGATTCTGCCCATATCTGCATTATACAGTAGTTTTTAGGCATGTCAATAAAACCTGCCTAAAATTGACTGTTTTACAGGTTCCGTCCTGCCAGACGTTCTTCAAAATAAATTTCAAGCTGGGAATGGATCTGTCCCCAGTCCTGCCTGTGACCGGTCCATTTTTTCGTGATATCCATGGTTGCCAAATACAGCATTTTCAAAAGGCTGTCATCCGACGGAAAAACCGTTTTGCTTTTGGTCACTTTCCGGAGCTGACGGTTGAAGCCTTCAATGGCATTTGTGGTGTAAATCAGGCGTCTTACTGCCTCTGGATATTTGAAATAAGTGGACAGGGTTGCCCAGTTATCATTCCAGGATTTATAGATTTTCGGGTACTTGGAATCCCATTTATCTTTGAACAATTCTAACTCATTTAAAGCTGTTTCTTCCGTTGGAGCCGCATATACAAGCTTCAGATCAGCCATCAGTTTTTTGATATCTTTGTAGGAGACAAACTTCGTTGAATTGCGGATCTGGTGGATGATACACTGCTGAATCTCTGTTTTTGGATAAACAGCCTCGATTGCCTGTGGAAATCCATTTAAACCATCAACGCATGCAATCAGGATATCCTCAACGCCTCTGTTTTTTAATCCATTCATGATAGAAAGCCAGAACTTCGCACTTTCGTTCTCTCCAACATACATTCCAAGGACATCTTTTTTTCCGCTCATGTCGATACCAAGAGCAATGTAAACCGCACGTTTTACGATACGTCCTTCGCTGCGGACATGATAGTGGATCGCATCCATAAATACTACAGCATACACTTCTTCCAGAGGACGTTCCTGCCATTCTTTTACAATCGGCAGGATTTTGTCTGTGATCCGGCTGATTGTGCTGTCAGAAATATCAATATCGTATAATTCACGCATGTGGGATTCAATGTCTCCGGTTGTCATTCCCTTGGCATACATGGAAAGTATTTTTTCTTCCATGTCCTGAGTTACGGTATTTTGATATTTTTTAATCAGCTGTGGTTCGTAATCACCGTTACGATCCCTTGGGATCGCCACATCCATATCTCCATAACTGGTGTGCATGGTTTTGCTGGAATGACCGTTTCTGCTGTTGTCTGTTTCTTTGTTACGATAATCATACTTGGAATATCCTAATTCTTCATCCAGTTCCTCATCCAAAGCACCTTCCAGAAGAACAGACATCATGTCACGCATGATACTGTTTACATCGGTGCCGTCTTTGATGCTGATATCATTATTTTTCAGATAGTCGCGCATCATTTCTCTCATTGCTGCTTTTTGTGGGCTGTCTTTTCTTCTTGCCATAAAAATAACCTCCAAACTGAGTAATTTTATCTTACATCAGTTTGGAGGTTTACACAAACTTTGGGATACTCCCAATTATTCCGCATCAATGGATTTACCCTGCTCAACTACACAGATGTTGGTCTTGCCGGGGTTGATTTCGATTTCGTTGCCGTTGTCGTCATAGAACTTGGTCGGTGCGAAGTCGCTGGTCTTTTTCCAGGTTACATGGATGCCCTTGCCGTTTGTGAAGTAGTAGCCGTCTTTGGTGTCGTCGTGGCACTGGAAAGACAGATAACCCTTCGCATCACGGGTTTCATAATAAGCAAACTGAACTAAAACGTTCTTGAATGCCAGCTGTTTGTTATTGGCGCCGTCCATATGCTTCTGGTCGCCTTTCTGCATACCCTGGAAGCGATAGTACAGACCATCTTCTTCGTTATATTCGAAATAGGTCTTGGTAATCGGGTAAGCGCCTGCCAGATCGATCTTGGTTGCAGGGATTGCACTGCTTCCGTACTGTTCCAGCGTGTTCGGATTGTTTGTGGAAGCGAATTTGAAGTGATCGCTCTGATAGTTCTCAGTATAGGTTTCGGAATAGCCGAGGGCCTGAGCGGCTTTGTCGATACGGTCGCCGCTTGTATAAGCATTATGCGGAGCTTTACGGTCGCTGGTGCGGTAGAAGGCTGCGTCATACAGACCTTTTTTCTGGGAAGGGTCGCTTGCCAGAACAGCACCGGTGATATTATTGGTAGTAGGATCATTGATCGCGTTCAGAATGTAGAACGGACCGCCGATATGGCAGTAAATTGCATCCCATTCTTTTGCCCAGTAAACATAATAATCGCGGCAGCTTCTGATATTGCCGATGCGTTCAATGTTTTTCCAATCCTTGAAAACAGCCATCAGACGGGTCATGTTGCCTTCTACGCTGCATTCATACAGGATATCAGCATTGGAAAGCCCGTAGTGCGGGAGCGCTGCATTTTCATCGGGGATCATAACTGCGATCGGACGCTGATCTGCGAGATCGCCGCTGATCCATTCGCCGGTCAGGTCACTTTTTACCATGCCTTCTTCCGGAGGAACATCCTCCTCAACGGTTTCTGTTTCCGTCTCAGATTCTGTTTCAGCAGGAGCGGCAGTGCTTTCCTGCACCTCAGCTACCGGAACGGTTTCTACGGTGTCATTTTTGCTTCCGCAGCCGAACAGCATGGATGCGCATGTCAGACCGGTCAGCAGAAATACAGCCAGTTTCTTCATTTTGGTTCCTCTCTTTCTTATAAATCGTCGAATGCGGGAAACGGAAATCCATACACAGGATATCCAACTGCCCGCGCGAAAAAGTGTGAAGCGTCTCTGCGTCACACAACTGTAACAATTATAGCGTAGCAAAATTGGTTTGTCACTACATAAAACGATATTAAATCTTAATTATTCCTGTATACGATAAAGCCTCACTCAGATCCTTTAAGAGTTCTTTGAAAGGTGGAAGATAGTCGGGATACAGGCTATATCCACGAATTATTCTGCTTCCTTCGAACGTGTCTGCAGAATGGCATGGACGAACTGAATTCATGACAATAGAATGCTCGCAGAGCGTGCATTCTATTGTTTTACGAAACTGTGTGAATGCTTCCTTGAGTTATGCAGAAAAATAAATTAAAATAGAACATGGTACTATTATAAAAAGAAATGTTTATCAAAAAACAACGCATGATAGAACTGCAGAACGTAAATCTGCGTCTGCGGGCAGGAGGGAATGTGAAGAAACGAAACTGGTATCTGATCCTTGGTATGCTGCTTTTGGTGCAGCTGATTGCGATTTTTTATTTTGGAAGTAAAAAAGCAGGGTTCCATTATGATGAATATTATTCCTATTATTCCTCCAATGTGTCGATCGGTCTGGTGCCGACCGACCGGGAGTGGAAGCCGGGCAGCGAGATTGCGGACGAATTCCGGGTTCTGCCGGGGCAGCGGTTTCAGTATGGGACGGTTACGCGCATGCAGACCTATGACGTGCATCCGCCGTTTTACTATCTGCTGCTGCATACGGTATGCTCGCTGTTTCCCGGAAGGTTCAGCAAATGGTCAGGAATTGGACTGAATATAGTGCTTTTCGTTCTGAGCTGGAGTGTGCTGGCGAAGCTGACGCGGCGGATTGTGACGGGTGCGCTGAGGAGCGCGGCTGCGCCTGGTGGGAAAGCGCAGACCTGTGTAACGGCGGCGGACGTTCCGGAGCGTATCACGCGAGTGATGATTTTCGGAGTGTGCCTCCTGTATGGTTTTAACCCGGCGGTTTATTCCGGCGTTATGCTGGTTCGAATGTATATGCTTCTGGCTCTGTGGATTTTGCTCGTGACCTGGCTGCATGTAAAAAGCCTGCAGGAGAGAAAACGCGGGTTTTCCTTTTATCTGCCGCTGATGGCGGTTGTTTATCTCGGTTTTCTGACGCATTACTATTTTGCTGTTTATCTGTTTTTCCTGGCAGCGGCGATGGAGCTGTATCTGCTGTTGGAACGTGCAGAGCAGAAAAGCTGGGGGCAGAAATGGAAAGACTGTCTCATTTATGCGGCTGCTGTGATCGGAGCGATGGTACTTGCCGTAGTCAGCTATCCGGCGTGTCTGAGCCATATTTTTCGGGGATACCGGGGGACGGAAGCGATGGGTGCGTTCTTCGACCTTGGCAATACGCTTGGAAGATTCCGGTTCTTCGCAGGACTGCTCAATGAATATGCCTTCGGGTCGATGCTGTACGGATTTGTTCTGCTGCTTGTCCTGATGGCGCTGACGGTCTGGGGAATTGGACGGATGAAAGCCGGACGGAAAACTGTCGCTGCGACTGCGCAGAAATCTGGGCAGCAGACAGCAGAGTACGCAGCCGCGCAGAAATCTGGGCAACAGACAGAAGAGTACGCAGCCGCGCAGGAAAATTCGAACCGGCAGGCTGACGCTTTCCACGAATCATTCTGGGAAGCACGGCGTGTTTTCTGGATTCCGGCGGCAGCAGTACTCGGTTATTTCCTTGTCGTGACCAAAACAGCGCTCCTGACGGCGGAGGAAGCGAACCGATATCAGATTCCGGTCTACGGGCTGATTTTGCTGCTGATGATGGTTATATTTGTACTGCTCGGACAGAAGCTTTTCGTGTTGACTATGAGAAAAGGGACTGCTGTAAAAAGCGCTGCGGGGAAAATCAGCGATACCAGAGATACATCTGCTCCGGAAAAACGGTCCGTGCACGATAAAGCAGCCGGCTATGTGCTTCTGGCGGTATTTCTGGTGCTGGCAACAGGACAGATTCGAGGACTGGCGGATGGAAAGGTGCTGTTTCTTTATGAAGAGGACACAGAAAGCATCGCGTTTGCGCAGGAGCATAAAGAGAAACCGGTCGTTTATTTTTATAATCCCAACCTGACCTGGATGATCTGGGACGATTCACTGGAGCTGATACAGTATGATGAAATTTATTTTGCGAGCCTTGCAGACGTTTCGACTGTGGAGGATGATACAATCCGGCAGGCGGATCAGGTGCTTGTATATGTTTCCAGAATGGAGCAGACTGAGGAGGCGCTGCAGGCTGTTGCAGATGGAATGGGCGGTGATGTGAAGATGGAAAAGATCAGAGAGCTGCTGTATTGTGACCTGTATTTGATAGCAAGAAAGTAATGCGTGCTCTGTGAGCATGCTATTATCAGGAATAAAAAGACTCCCGTTTCGGTGGCAAATGAAGAAGGAATTATTCCCTGCTATCCCGGCCATAGAAAATGGGAGTTTTTTCATGGTAATCGTTTTACTCTGCAGCGTTCTCAGTCTGGGCTGTCTGCGCAGCGTCGTCAGTCGTTGCTTCCCCATCAGCTGCAGCACTTTCCGTATCAGCTGCGTCGGTTTCTTCTGCAGCGCTTTCTGTGTCAGCGGTTTCCTCGGCGGTGCTTTCTGTATCTGTGTCCTCTGTTTCAGCTGCGGTACTTTCTTCAGCTGTAGTTGTTTCGATTACGCTTTCGACAGTAGTTTCTGTTTCTGCCGGCGTCTCTGTCTTGGGAGTATAGTGGCGGTAAATTGCAAAAGCAATCGCAAGTACGATTACTGCAAGTACGAAATAACTGCAGATGCGAAGGAGCTTTTTTCGTTTCTTTTCCTTCTCCAGACGTTCTTTGCGATGCGCTTTTTCCTGTTTATAACGGTCTACTTTTTGTTGGCTCATTTTATGTCCTCCATCAAATTTCTTAGTTATCACTATACAGAATAACTGTGAAAATTCTGTGTCAGGAGGGCAGATTTTTACGGGAAAAAACGTTATAACGCAGATGCGCCTTCCTACAGACACGAAAGTTGTCTGCAGGAAGGCGCAAGCAGATAAAGATTTAACCGAGGAACAGGCCGTACAATACGGCGATCAGGATGCCGAGCAGCGCGCCGACAAACACCTGTAAAGGGGTATGGCCGACGAATTCCTTGAGCTTTTCTTCGTAGGAGATCGGCTGCCCCATCTTTTCCCAGAATTCCATCATTTCATTGATGACCTGTGCCTGGAGACCGGTTTCCCGGCGCACCCCTCTGGCATCATACATAACGATAATCGCTACAATAGCGGCAATGGCGAATTCAAAGCTGCCGCCGCCGTATTGCATTCCGGATGCGGTTGCGAGTGCGCAGACAGTGGCGGAATGGGAGCTGGGCATGCCGCCGCTTCCGACTAAACGTTCCGGATCAAAGCTTTTGGTGATACAGGTATAAATCACTGTTTTGATGACCTGTGCAGCGAACCACCCCGTAACTGCGGACATAAAAACCGTGTTGTGAATCAGTGCGTTAAAAAAGTCCATAAAATACCTCTTTCTCTTTGGAAACTAAATTAGGCAAAATGCCATCCCCTGATTTTTTATTTTACACTTTTTTTGTCAGTTTTACAACGTTTCCCATCTCATTTTTGCAGACGGGAGGTTTGAAGATGGCAATACGGCAGCGCAATGAAAAACGGCGCGGCAAGGATGAGCGGATAAGCGTAGCGCAGATCGGAGGCGACAGGAGTTGCCAGAAGCAGGGTAAGTACAGTTCCGATAAACGGTACAAAGAGCACGAGAAACCGCCGCTGTCCGTATAAAAACTGATATGCGGCAAAATACAGGACAGCCCAGAAGTACGCGCCGATGCTCCACAAAATACCGTAAACCGGAAGCATATCAGGAAGCTTTAAAAGAATTTCACTGATTTTGACCGGAAACTGACCCCGCAGAAGATGCGGCCAGGAAAGTCCGATTTCGTTCGGAGAAATCCCTTCATTCGTGCGTAAAGCAGCCGGGGCGGGGAACCAGTATCCTTTTGTCTGATCGATAAAGGCCTGGAGATAGTCGCCCGGGTAAGAAATACCGAGCTGAATCCAGAGGGTGAAATATTTTGAAGGATTCCGGATGATCGCATCGGCATGGTTGTAGGAGACGAGTGCCTTGATGGGATCGGAGATCACCGGATTGTAATACTCCGGAATCAGGGAAGTATCGACTACATCATCGATGAGCATTTCCTGCTCTGGGCTCAGCTGTCGACCGTTAGAAACGACACAGGCAATCTGCTGCAGAGGAATGGAGAGGGATTCTGTAAAGGAAGCGCGCTCAACATGACAGGCAGTGTATACAGGGCCGGTGATGATCAGGGATAAAAGGAGTATGCCGGCCTGCACGGCAAACATTTTTTTCCATGTCCGGCGAAATGCGAACAGAACAAACGGGAGGGTGAACAGGAAGATATAAAGCCCGTTTGAACGCAGGGTGCAGACGAAAAAGCCGGAAAGGGAAAGCCCTGCCCAAATGTCCGGACGGTTATCCGGGTTGCAGAGCAGTTCATATAAAAAGCAAAGATATAACAGCATAAATCCGGAAAAAAGAATATCTTTCCAGACGGTTACGGCAAAAATTGCGTGAAATGGAACGAGCCCCCAGAAACAAAAAGACAGAATCAGCCAGAGGCGTGAAGCGCCTGATCTTGCGAGGAGGGATAGCGTATAGGTTTCAATAGCGGCCATAGTGCACATCTGGAACAATACATAACAGGCGATTCCGGTGTTTATGCTTCCGGTCAGAAAAAATCCGATATGGTAAAACAGGGAGAACAAAAGCGTGTGCAGGATCGGGTGGTGGTTACTGAACGGGATCAGGCCGGTAGCCTGGGAAAACTGGCTGATGCTGTCCGGGGTCAGAACACCGGGAAACTGGTACAGAAACCAGAACAGCCAGCAGAAGAGCAGACCGAAGTAACAGAGCAGCTTCTGTTTGCGGGACAGGGCATGCGCTGCAGATATGGCTGGGGGTACAGGACATGCACCGTCAGGCTGCTGCAAAGTGTTTTGGGCAAAACGCCGCTGCTGTCTGGATGCAAGAAACAGCATGGACAGTTCACAGAATCGGAAGAATATAAAATACAGACCGATAACCGCAGCCGCCAGGAATGCAAGCCTGAATATGCGGCTGTCAAAGCTGCCGGACAGTTCAGCATGCTTTGCTGCTGCATAAAATAAGGTGTAGAGAACTGCGAGAAGTCTGCATATTGGATAAAAATGGCGCGGAAGCACAGAAGAAGCTGCTCCGATATTCGTCAGCCTTTGCGTCAGCGTTGGAGAAAAAAGGAGGAGCATGCCTGCAAAGATCAGGACAGAAAAAATATCTGCCGGATGGATGGAACCGATATCGCATAGTGCAAAGGCTGCAAAAAACGCTGCAGTAATCCGAGTGATACCGGGCTTCTGGAATGAAATTATATTTGTCATAAGATGGGAGTCCTCCTGGAAAGCAATGAATGATTTTGATCTGTATATGGATTCAGTTTAGTGTCAGTGAGGGAAAAAAGCAAGAAAATTACCCGGAAAATGGAGCGCCTCCATTTCCTTGACATGAAATGGGGGCAATGGTACATTTAATGCATCAGACAGGGGTATCAAAATTATGATAATGATTTTAATGGAATGGGCGTATATGGCGGCGTTGTCGTTTCTGATGGGCTTTGCGTGTCTTGCACCGTTTCGAAAAAAGGGCGGTTGTCAGATTCATAGCGCAGTAACCTATATGATGGCGGGTCTGCTCGTATTGAATGTGTATGCAGAGTATTTCAGCCTGTTTGCCGGCGTTGGCTTCTGGGCAAGCCTGATTGCCGTTTTTGCTGCGGTCATCGGCGGAATGCTGCTGCGTCGGGATTTGGCGGATTTTTTCAAAATTTCGAAAACACAGGCATGTCAGAAAAAAACGGAAAGAAGCGACGAAGGGCTTGAAAACTCAAAAAGCCTTTGGCGCAAAAAAAACAAAGCCGTCTGGCTGCTGTATGCCGGTCTGACGCTTTTATTTGCATACGGCTCGTCGAGGGGCTATATGCACTACGATACGGGACTGTATCATGCACAGGCAATTCGATGGATCGAAGAGTACGGCGTTGTGCCGGGGCTTGCGAATCTGCACAGCCGGTTCGGTTACAACAGCGCTTCCTTTGCACTCAGCGCCTTCTTTAGCGAGACGTGGCTGATCGGACGGCCGATGCACTGCGTGGCTGGATTTTTTGCGCTGCTGTGCGCGTGTAAATGCGCGGCAGGGCTTATAGCATTTTGGAAACGAAAAAAAGTGCGAATATCGGATTTTTTATCTATCGGCGGGATCTTTTATCTGATAGCAGTGTTCCGGGAGATGGTTTCCCCGGCGTCCGATTATTTTGCAATGTTGGTTTTATTCTGGGTAATAATGACCTGGGTGGAACTGTGGGAGCAGGAAAGGGACTGTCCCATCGGGGAAAAGCAAACTGTGCCTTACGCGCTGCTGAGTCTGTATCTGGTGTATGCGGCGACGGTGAAGCTGTCCACAGCGGTAATTTTGCTGCTGGTCCTGTATCCGGCGGTGTTGCTGCTTAGGCAGAAAAAATGGCTGCAGATTGCAGGCTATATCGCGCTGGGACTTCTGATTGCATTTCCGTATCTGGCGCGGAATGTGCTGATTTCCGGCTGGCTGTTTTATCCGTTTACGTTTTTGGACTGGTTTCCGGTAGACTGGAAAATTTCCAAAGGCTATGCGAACAGCGACGCAAAGGAAATCCAGGCGTATGCGCGGGAGATTTATAATGTTTATCAGCTGGATCAGCCGTTGAAGCAGTGGCTGCCGAACTGGTTTGCAGCGCAGGCTGGATTCGATAAGCTTCTGGTGCTGGCAGGCTGGGCAGCGATCCCGGTGAGTGCAGTGCTGGCGGTGCTCGGAGCTGTGCGCGCAGTCAGAGCAGGCAAGGTGACAGTCGCGCCCCATGTGGACGGCGCTGTGTCTGAACGAGAAATCGGCGCACCCTTGCCCGCCCGCCGAGTCGCACATCTTACGCCCTTGTGTCTTTCCCTGCTTCAGCTGTGTGCAGTGGTCGGTTTTTTCTTCTGGCAGCTCGGGGCGCCGCTGGTGCGGTACGGATATTTTTATGTGTTGTTTTTTCCGTTGACGGTGTTTGGAAGCCTGTATTGTATGGCGGCGGAAAAGCTGGCTGGTTCAGAACAGGGACACAATGGACGTAAATGGTTGAAAAATGCCGGATATTGGGCATTTGTGGGATTGCTGGTAGCATTTTTTACCTATAAGGGGTATAATCTGATACAGATGGTTCGGGAGCTGGCATATGAGCCGTATTATCTGTGGCAGCAGGATTATGTAGATGGATCTGCAGAGATGTACGAGGTGGATGGTGTGACGATCTATGTGCCGACGGACAGAGGGCAGATCGGGTATAACAAATTCCCGTCATCCCCAATCGTACAGGATATCGAGCTGCGGGGCAACTCGATTCGGGACGGCTTCCGGAAAAAGCCGAAATGATCCGGCAAAATAGAAGCGATCCGGAAAAAGCCGAAAAGGATTTGTAAAAATGCATGGAATGGGCTGACGGAAGCGCAGCATTTCAGAAAGGAAATACAACATGAAAACCTATGGCGTAATTATGGCAGGCGGGGGCGGAACCCGTTTCTGGCCGCTGAGTACAAAGGCAGAGCCGAAACAGTTTTTAAACCTGTCCGGCAAAGATATTCTGGTTAATGAGACGATCGACAGACAGCATGACCTGATGGATCAGAAGGACATTTTTATTGTGACCAATGAGACACAGGCAAAGATGATGAAGGAGCGCACAGCAGGCAGAATTGCGGCAGATCATATTCTGGCAGAGCCTGCGGCGCGTAATACAGCAGCGTGTATCGGTTATGCGGCGATGGAAATTCTGCATAAATACGGTGACGGCGTGATGTGCATTTTTGCGGCGGACGCTTATATTCGCGATGAGGCGGAATACACCCGCGTGATGAAGGAAGCGGTTCGTGCAGTGGAAGAGACGGACGCACTTGTGACGATCGGGATTCATCCGACGTTTCCCTCGACCGGCTATGGTTATATCCGCAGCGTGGAAGCGGCTGGAAAAGTATGGCGCAAGGTAGAAGAATTTGTGGAAAAACCGGATTTGGAAACGGCGAAAAGCTATCTGGCATCCGGCAGTTATGCGTGGAACAGCGGCATGTTTGTCTGGAAAGCCTCCACGATTCTTCACTATTTCGAAGAACTTCTGCCGGATGTGTACGCCTGTCTGAAACAGATCGGGGCAGCGCTCGGCACAGAAAAAGAGCAGGAGGTTCTGCATGAGGTTTATCCGACCATCCCGAAGATTTCCGTGGATTACGGCATTATGGAGCGCGCAAAGGGTGTTCTGATGCTGGAAGGAGATTTCGGCTGGAACGACGTTGGCAGCTGGGATACGCTGGATGCAGTGCGCACCCGGGATGCTGCCGGTAACATCAGCTCCGGCGATACGCTGCTTCTGGATGCGAAAAACTGCGTTGTATACGGCGGTAAAAAGCTGATCGCCGCAGTCGGCGTTGAAAACCTGGTCATCGTAGAGGGCAGGGATTCGATTCTGGTCTGCCCTGTCGATCAGGCACAGCGCGTCAAGGAAGTCGTTGAGACGCTGGAAAAAGAAGGCAGGACGGAACGGCTTTAAACGGCGAAAAAACGCGAAATATCACGACCGTTTTCCGTTTGGTTTCCAAAATCTGAGTGTTAGAATAAAGTAGAAAGCAGCGGCAGAATGTTCACAGTGCGGTCACACTGTTGGTGCGGAAAAAAGACTCAGAGGAGGAATCAGAAATGGCTGCAGAATGGAAAGAAACACTCGAAACGGAGCGGGAGATATCGGCGTTTATGCTGGAACTTGGGATTCCGGCGCATTTGAGGGGATATTATTATCTGAGGGAGGCGGTTTTGCTGGCTGTCTCGGATATGGAACTGGTTGGCAGCGTGACGAAGCTGTTATATCCGGTGATCGCAAGGCGTTACAAAACAACGCTTCAGCGGGTGGAACGCGCGATCCGAAACGCAGTGGAGGTGTCCTGGGAACGGGGCAATCCGGAGGTGTTTGAGGATCTGTTCGGGTTCAGCCGGGAGACGGGCGCGCCGAGGCCGACAAACAGCGAATACATAGCGAGAATTGCGGACAAGATAAGAATGGACGCAACTACAGGAGAGAAACATGTTACTGAGCGTAATCGTACCTTGCTATAATGAAGAGGAAAACGTTCCGATTTTTTATGAGGAAATGATGAAAAATTCCGCTTTTTTGGAGCAGGAAAAACTGGAGCTGGAAATTATTTATATTGATGATGGTTCCAAGGACAATACCGCAGCGGAGGTTCGGAAGCTTCACGAAAAGGATGAACGGGTGCATCTGGTGTCCTTTTCCCGCAACTTTGGCAAGGAAGCAGGAATTTATGCGGGCTTCCAGAAAGCAAAGGGGGACTATGTCGTGATGATGGACGCTGATCTGCAGGATCCTCCGTCACTTTTACCGGAGATGTTTTCCTACATTAAGCAGGGCTACGACAGTGTGGCGACAAGACGTGTGACCCGAAAAGGCGAACCTCCGATCCGGTCGTTTTTTGCAAGGATGTTTTACCGCATCATGAATAAAATTTCCAAAACGGAGATCGTGGACGGCGCACGCGACTATCGCCTGATGACGAGACAGGTTGTGGATTCGATTCTTTCGATGTGCGAATATAACCGTTTTACGAAAGGAATTTTCGGCTGGGTCGGCTATGAGACGAAGTGGCTGGAGTATGAAAACGTGGAACGCACCCACGGCGAGACAAAATGGAGCTTCTGGAAGCTGTTTTTGTATTCGCTGGATGGAATTACCGCATTTTCAACAGTGCCGCTGGCAATTTCGTCTATCATGGGCGTTGTGTTCTGCATCGCAGCGTTTGTGGCGATCATCGCCCTGATTATCAAAAACCTGATTTACCATGATCCGACGCCCGGTTGGCCGTCGATGGTATGTATTATTCTGTTGGTTTCCGGCGTGCAGCTTTTCTGCTTGGGAATCGTGGGACAGTATCTGTCCAAGACCTATCTGGAAGTGAAAAAGCGTCCGATTTATCTGGTAAAGGAAGAACTGTAATGAATTATGAGAACCTGATCAGCATTGTGATGCCGGTTTTTAACGCCCAGGCGTATCTGGAGGAAGCGCTGGAATCGGTTCGCCGCCAGACATGGACGGACTGGGAGCTGCTGGTGGTAGACGATCATTCTACGGACGGGAGCGCAGGTCTTGTGTCAGAAATCTGCAGAAAAGACGCGCGAATTCGGCTTCTTTCCCAGACGGACGGGGTAAAGGGCGCGGCAAATGCAAGAAATTTCGGGACAGCACATGCAAATGGACGTTATCTCGCATTTATGGATGCGGACGATATCTGGCGGGTGGATAAGCTGGAACGAGAAATGGCTTTTTTGCGGGAAAAAGACGCAGCCTTTGTATTTTGCTCGTATGAATTTGGAGACGAGCATGCGGTCGGAACCGGCAAAATCGTGCGGGTTCCCGATCAGTTGACTTATCAGAAAGCGCTCAGCCGGACGGTCATTTTTACGAGCACGGTGCTGTTTGACCGGGAAAAAATTGACAAGGCGCTTTTGCAGATGCCGGACGTGCCGAGCGAGGACACGGCGATGTGGTGGCAGATTTTAAGAAACGGACACGTCGCTTACGGGTTAAAGGAAAATCTGGTGATCTACAGAAGACCGGAAAAATCCCTTTCCTCGAACAAGCTCCGGGCGATTACAAGAATCTGGGGACTTTACCGGAAACAGGAAAAAATGTCGGTGATCGCAAGCGCAGCATGTTTTTGTATGTGGGCGGTGCGCGCTGTGTGGAGAAGAATATAGCGGGAGAACGGAAGATGAAGAAAAACGATTCTGTCAAGCGGCTGATTATTCTGGCGCTTGGGTTGATTGGGCTGTGCGTGCTGACTGCTTTTTATGCGCACGACTGGTTCGCCTATTATTATCATCATATTGCATGGAAAACACATAACCGTTTTAATGTAAACGGTCATTTGCTGATTGTTGCTCTGTATTTCATATTGCTCTTTTTCTTTTCCAATACTTATGGAGCACTTAAAATCGGCTATCTGAAACCGCTGGATATTTTCCTGTCTCAGCTGTTTTCTCTTCTGTGCGTCAATGTAATCAGCTATGCGCAGCTGTCCCTGATGTACGGCTGGTTTATCATCGGCGGGGGGCATATGGTGTCGATGATGCTGTATCAGCTGGTGTTTGCAGGGCTGTGGGGCTGGCTGTGTAATCTGATTTACCGTCGCGCGTTTCCTCCGCGGGAGCTGCTTTTGGTGCACGGTGAGCGCCCGGTAGAGGATATCCTTGGGAAATTTGCAGGACGGAAGGATAAATATCATGTTGCAAAGTGCATGAACATCAAAGAGGGATACGATGCGGTGATCCGCGAGGTCGGAAAATATGATGCGGTCGTTCTCTGGGATATTCATACGATGGACAGAAACGTTCTGCTCAAATATTGCTACAGCCATTCAATCCGCGTTTATATGATGCCGAAGATTCCGGATGTGCTGGTAAAGGGAAGCGAGCAGCTGCACTTGTTTGATACGCCGATTCTGCTGACGAGGGAATATGCGCTGAACGTAGAACAGAGAATTGCAAAACGGTTTATCGATGTAGTATGTTCGCTGGTCCTGATTGTTGTGACATCGCCGATCATGCTGCTTACGGCGGTGGTGATCAAGCTGTATGATAAAGGTCCTGTGCTGTACAAGCAGGTCCGCTGCACGAAGGATGCGAAAGAATTTTATATCCTGAAATTCCGCAGTATGCGCGTGGATGCAGAAAAGGACGGTGTGGCGCGGCTTGCCGCCAAAAACGATTCCCGGATTACACCGGTCGGCAAATTTATCCGTGCGGTTCGTATCGACGAGCTGCCGCAGCTGTTCAACATTTTAAAGGGCGAGATGTCCTTTATCGGTCCCAGACCGGAGCGGCCGCAGATCATCCGCGAATATATAGAAGAAATGCCGGAGTTCGCATACCGTACCAGAGTGAAGGCCGGGCTTGCGGGATATGCGCAGGTATACGGAAAGTACAATACAACGCCCTATGACAAGCTGAAGCTGGATCTGTTTTATATTGAGAATTATTCCGTATGGCTGGATTTGAAGCTGATGCTTCTGACATTGAAAATCCTGTTTACGCCCGACAGCACGGAGGGCGTGGACGAGAAGCAGGTGACCGCCATGAAAAAACAGGTGCAGGAGGAAGAAAAATAATGCCTCTGAAAAGAGATGAAGCATTTTGGAAAGAGGGCATGGACGAAAAACGCTTTGCCCTCTGTTGTATTCATAAAATATGGATCTGTCTGGCGGCAGCTTTGGCTGGCGCTGTTTTTGCTGCGGGGATTTATCTTGGTGTGCGGCAGCTGACGATGGGGCCGAAGCAGTATCGGTCGGAGGTTTTATATTCGATCGTCTATGACATCGACGAGGATGACGAGGTTTTAAAAGAATTTATCAACGAATATAACGCCTATACCTGGGGGGATATGATGCGCTCCGACCGTGTGATGGATACGGTGCTTTTGCAGCTGCCGGACGTGGAACGGTCCGTGATTGAGGCTTCAATCAGCACGGAAATCGTGTCCGACCCGGAATTTCTGACAGCGTACTTTACGACTGGGGACGCAGCGCTTTCCGACCGGATTGCGGCGGCTTATAACCGCGCGATGACGGCATTTGGACAGACGATGCAGGGACGCGGTCTGACGGCAATTGAAGTATGGAAAACCGTTTCTGCACAGGCGGTGCTTCCGGAAAATAAAGTGAAAAATGCGGCGGCACTCGGTCTGGTGCTCGGACTGCTTGTAGGAATCCTGGGCGTGGCAGTCTGGTATGTTCTGGACGATTCCGTTTTGCTCAGCTCAGACGTGGAAAAACGCTGCGCAATCCCGGTTCTGGGCTACCGCACGGCAAAGCCTGATGAACAGTTCGGTGCGCTTCTGGATGCGCAGCTGAGAGCCAAAGCGTCTCAGACCGCTTTTCAGGAAATTTCGCTGGACACGGTGATTTCCGGGACGATGGGGCTTGGAGAAGAAGGAAAAATTCCGCTTATCCTTTTGGTTCGCTGGAACACACCCTGTATTAAAAAACTCGGACTTGCCCTTGATTTGCTTGCTCAGCGGGAGATCGCGGTTGTGGGCGTGATCCTCACGGACGCGGACGCACGGTTTTTGCACGCGTACTACAGAGTGTAGGCTGCCAGTTCACTCGTGGCAGCCTGTAGGCAGATTCCATGCTCGCATGAGAATTTGCCTACAGACTGCTACGAAGGGAGCGCCCATTTTATGAGCAAAAAGGAGCTGCGAAGCAGCGGAAAGCATCGAAGATGCGATTCATGACAATAGAATGTCCGCGGAGCGTGCATTCTATTGTATTGCGAATGGCGCGGGTGAACTGGCGCACGATTACAAGAAACAAAGGAGACGGCTCATGAAACTGCAGATTCTGGTTTCCTCCCTGAATCAGGAGGTCAAGTCGCTGGCAGAGAAAATGAATCTGCAGGCGGATGCAATTCTCATCAATCAGTGTAACGAAAACCGTTACGAGGAATGGACGCAGGACGGTCATCGGATCCGCTGCTATCATCTGGCGGAGCGGGGTGTCGGGCTGTCGCGCAACAACGCGCTTCTGCGTGCGGACGCCGACCTGTGCCTCTTTTCTGATGAAGATATCGTTTATGACGACGGTGCAGCTGAGCGGATTATCGAAGGGTTTGAGCAGCATCCGGAGGCGGACATGCTGTTATTCAATGTGCGCGTGCAGGAGAGCCGCTTTACCTACTGGAATTCGTTTTATAAGCGGGTGAGGTGGTATAACTGCGGTCGTTATCCGGCATACAGCTTTGCGCTGCGCACGGCGAAGATGCACGAAAAGAATCTGACCTATTCGTTGTTGTTCGGAGGCGGCGCGAAATATGCAAATGGAGAGGACAGCTTGTTTATCCACGACTGCCTGAAAGCCGGGCTGAAAGTCTACAGTATTCCGGTCGAAATCGGAGAAGAACAGCCCAGACCGTCAACATGGTTTTTCGGCTTTGACCGCAAATTTTTTCACGACAGGGGCGTTTTGTATCATGTGCTGTACGGAAAGCTGGCGGCGGTGATGGGATTTCGGTTTCTGCTGAAAAATAAATCCAATATGAATTCTGAGAGCTGCCCGGAGGGGCTGACCTTTGATGAGGCGAAAAAAGCGCTTCTGTCCGGAATCCGCGACGCAAAGGGAGGGCTGTAAATGGTATTTTATTTTCTGATTACAGCGGTTACGATTGCGCTCGCGGGGCTGATGGACGCGGTCTGGACGCGCTCGGGGCAGGAGGCAGGCGGTGTAGTGCGGTGCGCTGGACAAGCCGCCGAGAGTGCGGCATCCGGGAATGGCAGGCGCGCCCGCGGCATCCCATCATCCGGCGGCGGCTTGTTTCCGGCGGGCGTTTCCCGACGCCGCGCCTTCGACATCGTGTGTCTCGCTGCTATTTTCCTGATTCTGGCGGGCGTGAGTGCGCTGCGTCTGGAGGTCGGTAACGATTACGGCAAATATGTCGAGAATTTCCACGAAATCTGGGCGGGAACCGATCAGGCGTATGTGGTGACGGAAGCCGGATTCAATTTCGTGGTATGGTTGATTTATACACTTTCCGGGTATGAAAATTATCTGCTGGTATTCGCGGTGTTCGGCGCGGTTACGGCTTTTTTGTTTTTAAAGGCGTTGTATGAGCAGAGTGACTGCTTCTGGCAGAGCTTCGCGATGTTCATGCTGCTGGGCGTATATTTTCGGACATTTACGACGGTGCGTTATTATCTGGCACTTGCGGCAGCACTGTATGGAATCCGGTTTGTACTGCGCAGGCAGTATGGCTGTTTCGTGATCTGGATTGGCATTGCGGCGCTGTTTCATAAATCTGTTCTGATGGTGCTTCCGCTGTATTTGTTGGCTGTGCTTCCGTGGAAAAAATGGATCGCGCCGGCGCTGACTGTGATCGGAGGGATCGGTTTTGTTTTCCAGCGTCCGCTTTTAAATCTGGCGCTGACGTGGTATCCTACATACAGGGACACCGTATATCTGTCACAGGATATCGGTCTGAAAGCGAATGCGTCCGGAATCCTCCGGTGCGTGCTCGTTTTTATGCTGGCGGCAGTGGTTGGCAGGTGTGGAATGGAAAAGGAGCAGAACCGTTTCTGCCTGAAATTAAATTTTTTCGGACTGCTGTTTTATACCTGCGGTTCGTTTTTGCCACTGGTATCGAGAATGTCCTATTATATGATTACGCCGCAGCTGCTGCTCGTTCCGGGACTGCTTGGCTGCGTGGAGAACCGGAAGCGGAAAAATATTTTAACAGTACTTGTGGGGATCGTATGCCTGGGGTATTTTTTGTGGTTTTTAAAAACGGCATCCGGAAGCGGGATGCGCGTGCTTCCCTATAAGACCTGGATTTTTACGGATAAGGAGTGGATCAATGGCGCAGATTTCTTTTAGCATTGTGGTAGTATGCTTAAACCCCGGTGAAAAGCTGTTGAAGACGGTGCAGAGCGTATTGAACCAGAAATACGGAAATTATGAAATTGTGGTAAAGGACGGCGGTTCGACGGACGGCTCCCTGGAACAACTTCCGGCGGACAGCAGAATCCGGGTTTATACAAGACCGGACAGTGGGATTTATGACGCGATGAATCAGGCGATGTCCTATGTGACCGGTCAGTTTGTCCAGTTTTTAAATTGCGGAGATCTTTTACACGACGATATGGTGCTGGAACGGCTTGCAGCTGTGATTGAGCGCAAGCGCGGCAGGGGAGCCGACGGGGAAGGCCTGGGACATAAGGAAAAAGAGCGGATTTTTTATGGAAATCAATATCATGAGGCGTGGGGCAGCGTGATCTATTCTGCACCGGAGGTCAATGATTTTACCTGTTACAGAAATGTGCCCTGTCATCAGGTTTGCTTTTACGACGTCCGTCTGTTTGCAGAGCGTGGTTATGACGTAAAATACCGTGTCCGCGCGGATTATGAGCATTTCCTGTACTGTATTTACGATCGGAAAGCGGAAGCGGTTTATGTGGAGATGATTGTTGCGGATTACGAGGGCGGGGGCTTTTCCGAGACAAGGGAGAACCGTCGGATTTCCGAAAAAGAGCATGCCGAAATCACGAAACGCTATCTCGGACGCGACAAGGCGCTGCGTTATAAGCTGCTGATGCTTCTGACACTGGCACCGCTTCGGACAAAGCTTGCAGAGGACGAAAAATATTCCGAGTGGTACAACGGGATCAAGGCGAAAATTTACGGAAGGTGCGGCCATAAGGACGAACCGGGGGAGAATCGGAAATGAGAGTATTATGGGTATGCAATATCATGCTCCCGGTAATCGCGCAGGCGCTTTCGCAGGAGTATAGCGTGCGGGAGGGCTGGCTGTCCGGGATACTGGGGCGGTATCTGGAGACGGAGAACGGCGCAGAGCTGAGCACAGCGGACGTGACAGACAGCGCTGCATCGCCCGGCGGACGGCAGCAGGGAGCCGAAACTGCGGCTGCACTGACGCTCGGCATCGCATTTCCGGTTGCACCGGGCAGGGAGGAGCTATCGCAGCGTCTGCAGCTTGGCAGCTATAAAAAAGAAGTCGCCTGCTATGGCTTTGCAGAGGCTTTGGAGCACCCGGAGCGCTATGACAGCGCGATGGAAGCGCGTTTTTTGCAGATTTTAGAGGACTTTCAGCCGGATCTGGTGCATATCTTCGGGACGGAGTTCCCGCATGGCTATGCCTGTGCGAAAGTATTTCACAGACCGGAGCGGACGCTTGTGGGCTTGCAGGGGCTTTGTATTTCCTGTGCGGACAACTACATGGCAGATCTCCCGGAAAATGTACAGAACAGCAGGACACTGCGAGATATTTTAAAAAAGGACAGCATCCGGCAGCAGCAGGAAAAGTTTTATCAGCGCGCGGAAAACGAGAAAAAACTCCTGTTGTCAGTCGGACATGTAACGGGACGGACGACATTCGATAAAACGATCAGTTTGGAGATAAATCCATCCCTTGTTTATCATACCATGAACGAGACAATGCGCCCACAGTTCTACAGCGGATGCTGGGAAATTGAAAACACTGTGCCCGGAGAAATCTTTATCAGTCAGGGAGATTACCCGTTAAAGGGCTTCCATTATTTGTTGCAGGCGATGCAGGAAATCCTGCAAAACTGTCCCGAGGCGCATATCAAGGTGGCGGGCATCAGCGTGCTCGGTGTAAACGGAATAAAGAGCAGAATCAAGATTCCGGCATATGGAAAATATCTGCGCAGGCTGATTTTGAAGAATCGCCTCGAAGGAAAAGTGCGTGTGCTGGGAAATCTTTCCGCGGAGGAGATGAAGCGGGAATATTTGTCCGCGCAGATATTTGTGTGTCCGTCTGCGGTGGAAAATTCCCCGAATTCCGTGGCAGAAGGGCAGCTTCTTGGCGTGCCCGTGGCGGCGAGCAGAACCGGAGGAATCCCGGATGTTGTAAAAGACGGCGTAAGTGGTCTGTTGTTTGAAAAAGGAAACATACACGAGCTTGCCGCGTGCGTCAGCCGGATTCTGACAGATAAACAGCTGGCAAAGGAGTTGTCGGCTTCGGAACGGGAGACTGCGGCGAAGCTTTACAACGGTGAAAATAATTATCAAAAACTGATAGAAATTTATCAAAATATCGAATGAACGAAGCTGCTGACCGGAGCAGGAAAGCGGGAATGGAGGAAAACGTGAAGGCTGTTTTTATTTCCAATTATATCAATCATCATCAGATTCCGTTTTCCAACGCATTGTATGAACAACTGGGGGACGATTACCATTTCATCCAGACCGAGCCGATGGAAGAAGAACGGATTGCGATGGGCTGGGGACTGGATGCAGCGACTCTGCCATATGTTGTTTGGGCGGATCAGGAGGAAGAACGCTGCCGGAAGCTGATCGAGGAAGCGGATCTGGTGTTTGCAGGCTGGACGAAGCGGCTGGATCTGGTTTTACCGCGGCTTTCCTCGGGGAAACTGACGTTTCGGGTGAGCGAGCGGATTTACCGCGAGGGGCAGTGGAAAGCGATCTCTCCGAAGGGTTTGCTTGCAAAATATAAAGAACATATCCGATTTCGGAAACAGCCGGTGTGGCTTTTATGCTGCGGCGCATATGTGGCGTCGGATTTTTCACTGATCGGGGCTTATCCCGGGAAAAAGCTGAAATTCGGCTATTTTCCGGAGACGCTGCGCTGTCCGCAGGAGGAATTGTTTGCCAAAAAGAATACGGATAAACTGCAAATCGTCTGGGCGGGACGTATGATTTCGTTAAAGCATCCGGAGTTTGCAGTGAAGTTGGCTGGAAAATTACAGGAACAGGGGTATTCGTTTGAGCTGCACTTTGCGGGAGGCGGTCCGATGGAAGAGGCGCTGAAGCAGGAAGCAGCAGCACTCGGAGTGGCAGAGAAAATCGTTTTTCATGGATTTTTAAAGCCGCAGGAGGTTCGAAACCTGATGAAACGCTGTCAGCTGCATGTGTTTACGAGCAACTATCTGGAAGGCTGGGGCGCAGTAGTCAGTGAGGCGATGAACAGCGGCTGTTGTGTGGTGGCAAACCGTCAGATCGGCGCGGTCCCGTTTTTGATTGAGGACGGCGTAAACGGCAAAAGCTACCCGGACGGCTCTTATGAAGCCTTTGAGCGGACGGTATTGGAGCTGTGCGCACAGCCGGAGCAGATCACAGAGCTCGGAAAAGAGGCATACCGGACGATTACAGAAAAATGGAATGCAGAATGTGCGGCGCAGCGCTGCCTGGAATTTTATGAAGGCTGGAAAGCCGGAAAGCTGCCGGAGTGGGAGGATGGACCGCTCTCTGCCGCGCCGAAGCTTTCCGCACGCTGGAGCTATAATGAGGGAACATTGGATGGAGAATAAAACAGAACAAAACTGCCTGATCAGCGTGATCGTGCCGGTCTACAATATCCTGGACTGTCTGGAGCGATGCGTCAACAGCATCTGCGCCCAGACCTGGAAAAATCTTGAGATCCTGCTGGTGGATGACGGTTCGACGGACGGAACCGGAAAGCTGTGCGACCTGCTTGCCGAAAAAGATGACAGAATCCGGGTTTTCCATAAGCCGAACGGCGGTTCTTCCAGCGCGCGAAACCTTGGAATCAGTATGGCAAAGGGAAAATGGATCGGGTTTGTGGACAGCGACGACTGGATCGAGCCGCAGATGTATGAAAGGCTGTATGAAGCTGCGACCGCTGCAGGCACTTCAATTGCGCAGGCTTCGCGGGATGAGATTGACGAGGATTACCACAAAAGACCGGACGTCTGTACGCCGCCGGAACAGGAAGTTACCTGCACGGCAGAAGATTTTCTGAAAACGCTGCTGCTGCATCAGGGCGATTGCTCGTTCTGTACGAAGCTGATCAAAAAGAGCCTGTTTGAAGGTCACCGCTTCCCGGAGGGAAAGTTAAATGAGGATTTCCGCCTGCTGGTTGAGCTTTTATGTGAGGGCGAAAGGGTGCGGATCTTGCCGGAGCAGCTGTATCACGTTTTTTACCGGATCGGGAGCAATACGCGCCGGAAAGATAAAAACGATTTTTCGAGAGTGTTTGAGGATATCGTAGAAAATGCGGATTATATGGAGCAGCTGACCCGGGAGCGCTACCCGGAGCTTCGGGAATATGCGGTGCGCTTCGCACTCGTTCAGCGCCTGGATTATCTGCTGCACATCCCGGTGGGACGGATGGTGGATACGGATGTGTTTTACAAATCGGTAAAGCAGTATCTGCGCGGGCATTTTTCGGATACGCGGAAAAATCCGCTGCTGGATAAAAAGAGCAGAACCTATCTGACGCTTCTGACAATTGCGCCCAAAACCGTGCGCCGCGTGCACGGCTGGACGATGAAGCTGCGGGGAGTGGGGTGAAAAAACGCCGTAACATCAATCTCTATTGAGAGGATGCTACGGCGTTTTGCGTTCGGAATTTATATTACAGTTCACTCGCGCCATTCGCAAAAGCGCGTCTTCGACGCTCTCCGCTGCTTCGCAGCTCATTTTTGCTCATAAAGTGGCGCTCCCTCCGTACCTTTTTGTAAGCAGATTTTCATGCGAGCATGAAATCTGCTTACAAAAAGGTACGAGTGAACTGTAACGAATTTATTTTACAGGCTTTGCGCCTGCTTTTTCCTGCAGTTTTTCGATGTTTCTCTTGAACCAGTTCTTCTTTTTCTGATTCTCGGGCTGTACCAGCGTTCCGCGGACTGCCTTAACACTTGTTAAGTAGATGCCGCTGACGGTTGCCTTGACTTCTTTTTTCACAGGAACCAGGTCGAAAATCTTCTGGTCACAGACTAAGGTAACGATCTGCGGACCGACTTTTGCCTTGACAATCGGAAGCTTGGAACGGCGCATCATCTTCGGCGTATTGTCGATGACTGACTGC
The DNA here is from genome assembly GCF_046968865.1 of Gallintestinimicrobium sp. Classification (NCBI taxonomy): domain Bacteria; kingdom Bacillati; phylum Bacillota; class Clostridia; order Lachnospirales; family Lachnospiraceae; genus Gallintestinimicrobium; species Gallintestinimicrobium sp. The sequence goes on from NZ_JBKVPW010000005.1 coordinate 70,027, forward strand.
GGAAGTCCGGCTTCTTTGAGCTTCATGATTTTCTTGTCAATTACAAGCATGGTCACATTCTGCTTATAGGCTTCAATCTGCTGCTGCTGTTCTTCCTGTTTTTTCTGCATCTTTCTTCCAAGAAAATAAAGAACAACGACTGCGACGATCAGAATGGCAAGGATGACCAGCAATACCACTGCCCAGGTTTTCATAGTGGTGAATCCTCCTCTTTCTTTGTACTGCACAGCGGCGCTGTCTGTACGGTGTGTCCGCTTAGCATTCTTATAGAACATTCTAGCAGAATTTACGGTATTGTACAAGGAGTTTTGTTGAAGTTAATAGCCACCTGGGGTATAATGTATCCAGCACGAAAGAAAAACAAGCGACGCCGAAGACGCGGTTTTGCGAATGGCGCGGGTGAACAGTAACGTTTTTCTCGTGCGGATAGCGAGCGGACGGCCTGCGAAGCAGGCAAGGAAGCGCGGAGCGCGAGTCCGCGAGCATTGGTGAATGAGGACAGCGCCGCCTTCGGCGCTGCTGACAGGAAGGAACAGGCAGTAATGACGACGTGGGTGCAGTTTTGGCAAACATTTCAGGAAGTATTCCGCTACACATGGGCACATATGGTATGGATCAATCTGGTTCTTGCGATTATTATTATTTTCTTCCAGAGAAAGGAAGCAAAGTCAGCGTGGGCGTGGCTGCTGGCGTTGAATGTGCTGCCGGGTCTGGGATTTTTAATGTATCTTCTCGCCGGGACGGACATGCACAAACGGAAGATGTTCAAGATCAAAGGAATCGAGGAGCAGATAAACGATGCGGTGCGCCGCCAGGAATACAGCGTCAAAAGCCGCGAGCTGGAGCAGGAAAACCCGGATTTGAAGGATTTTTCGGATCTGGTCTTTTTTAACCTGGAAAGTGCCGGATGCATGATTTCCGGAGACAATGCGGTAGAGATTTTCACCGACGGCAACGACAAATTCGATGCTCTGATCGAGGATATTAAAAATGCGGGATCATATATTTTTTTACAATATTACATCATAAAAGATGACGTGCTCTTCCAGAGAATTCGGGAGGCACTGCTGGAAAAAGCGGCACAGGGTGTAGAAATTCGGATCTTGTATGATGCGATGGGTTGTCGGAGCGTTGGAAAGCACTTTTGGAAAGAAATGGAAAAGCAGGGCATCCATGTTGCGGTCTTTTTCCCGGCTCTGTTTGGCAGACTGCATCTGCGTGTAAACTACAGAAATCACAGAAAAATTGCAGTTATCGACGGAAAAGTGGCTTATGTCGGCGGCTTTAATATTGGCAAAGAGTATATCGGACTGGATCCGAAGTTCGGGCACTGGCGGGATACCCATCTGAGAATCTGCGGCAGCGCAGTCGGTGGACTTTTGCTGCGCTATATTCAGGACTGGGACTATGCAGCGAGGGAGAATCTGTTTGAAAATCCGAAGTATTTCATCCTGCCGGAAGAAAAAGCCGGCAATGTCAAAATGCAAATCATTTCCAGCGGACCGGACTCCGAACTCCAGAGTATCCGGGACAATTACCTGCGGCTGATCCACAAGGCAAAAAAGAGCATTTACATCCAGACGCCATATTTTATACCGGATGAATCGATCCAGACGGCACTTCTGATGGCAACGATGTCCGGCGTGGAGGTCAATCTGATGTTTCCGTGCAAGCCGGACCATCCATTTGTGTATTGGGCGACACTTTCCTATGTCGGCGAGCTGATCATGGCAGGGGCGAACTGCTACACCTATGATAATGGTTTTTTACATGCAAAAGGATTGTCCATTGACGGAAAGGCGTGCTGCTACGGAACAGCGAACATGGATATTCGGAGCTTCGCACTCAACTTTGAGGTTAATGCCATGATTTTTGACCAGAATATCGCAGGGGAAATGGAACGGATTTTCCGGGAAGACTTAAAGTGCTGTACGCGGATCACAAAGGAAATGTACAAGAGCAGATCTGTCTGGATCCGGTTTAAGGAGCAAATCAGCAGACTGCTGTCTCCGGTCTTGTAACAGCCCGCCAAGTGTGATAATATATAGGATATTGCAATTCTATTTACTATGGATTTTATGTCCGTAAGATGATGAGGAGATCAATTTATGAAAAAATTTATGACAGCCGTTACGGCAGTGTCTCTGTCTGCCATGATGCTGGCAGGCTGCGGCAAGGCAGATGTACAGCAGGAGAGTACTGTGCAGGAAAGCACTGCAGCTGAGACAGAAGCAGCAACAGAAACCGAAAGTGAAACCAAGGTATACCCGGATGAAGCATATCTGGATGGTATCAACCTTGGCGACTTTGTAGAGCTGGGTGATTACAAGGGCGTCGATGTTACGGTTACCAAGGCAGAAGTAACTGACGAGATGGTGGATCAGTACATTCAGAGTGTTTTGGACAGCAACAAGAATAAAGAAGAAGTAGACCGTGCTGTAAAGGATGGCGATGTTGTTGATATCAAATATGTCGGCAAAAAGGACGGTGTAGAGTTTGACGGCGGTTCTTCCGACAGCTACGAGCTGACCATCGGCTCCAATACCTTTATCGACGGCTTTGAAGACGGCGTGATCGGCATGAAGAAGGATGAGACAAAGGATTTAAACCTTACCTTCCCGGAGGATTACAGCAATACAGACCTTGCCGGTGCAGACGTTGTATTCACGGTAACGGTAAATCATGTTTATGAAGAAACTGACGCGGTTCTGGACGATGCTTTCGTAGCAGCCCGCAATATTGACGGCGTAAGCACAGTAGCAGAATATCGTCAGTACGTTTATGATAACCTGATGAGCTCTGCCAAGAGCCAGCAGGAAACAGAGCTGGAAAGAAATGTTCTGGAGGCGGTAACGGCAAATGCAACCTTCAAGGAAACTCCCGAAGAGATGGTAAGCCGCTATTATGACCGTCTGGTTAAGAACCTGACCGCTACTGCAAGCATGTATGGAATCGATCTGGAGACCTTTATGTCATACAGCTACGGTCTGGCTGCGGATGAATATGAAGACGAGCTTCAGAAATCTGCACAAAGCGCAGCAGAGCAGATTATGGTTATGCAGGCGATCGCAGAAAAAGAAGGTCTGACCTTAACCGATGAAGAGCTGCAGGCAGATCTGGAAAGCAGCGCATCCGAATATGGTTATGATTCCGTAGACGCTTATCAGGAAGCGATTGGCGACCTGCGCGGCTACAAAGAATATCTGATGTCTGAAAAGGTAACCAAGTATCTGATTGAGAATGCGAACGTAACCGAAACAGAGGCGTCCACAGAGGAAGCGACCGAAGAGACAACAGAAACTGAAACCGAGACAACAACAGAGACAGCGACCGAAGCAGAATAAGCCAGGGCACAGCTGACGCACGAGGCGAGTGAGGAGAGAGAGCATGGAACTGACAAGTGTAAGACAGTTATTCAGAGAAAAAGAACAGTTTGCCGGCCAGAAGGTGACAGTAGGCGGCTGGGTAAGAAGCAACCGGGATTCTAAAAATTTTGGATTCCTGGTTGTAAATGACGGTACCTTTTTTGAACCGCTGCAGGTTGTATACGCAGCAGACAAGCTGGATAATTATGCCGATATTGCCAAAATCGGCGTCGGAGCAGCTGTCATTGTAACAGGTACGATTTTAGAGACGCCCGGTGCAAAACAGCCCTTTGAGATGCAGGCAGACGAGGTTGTAGTGGAAGGTGCATGCGGACCGGATTACCCGCTGCAGAAGAAGCGTCACAGCTTTGAATATCTGCGTACCATTGCACATCTGCGTCCCAGAACCAATACGTTCCAGGCAGTGTTCAGAGTTCGTTCCCTGATCGCTTATGCGATTCATCAGTTCTTCCAGGAGAGAGATTTCGTCTATGTGCACACTCCTCTGATTACCGGAAGCGACTGCGAGGGCGCAGGCGAAATGTTCCAGGTTACAACCCTGGATTTGAACAACGTTCCGAAAAACGAAGACGGTACTGTGGATTATTCCCAGGACTTCTTCTGCAAACCTACCAACCTGACCGTAAGCGGACAGTTAAACGGCGAAACCTATGCGATGGCGTTTAAGAACATTTATACGTTCGGACCGACCTTCCGCGCAGAAAACTCCAATACCACCCGCCATGCGGCTGAGTTCTGGATGATCGAGCCGGAAATCGCATTTGCGGACTTAAAGGACGACATGGTACTGGCAGAATCCATGCTCAAATACATTATCCGTTATGTGCTGGAGCATGCTCCGGAAGAGATGAATTTCTTCAACAGCTTTGTGGATAAGGGACTTCTGGAAAGACTGAACCATGTATTGAACTCCGATTTCGGACATGTGACCTATACCGAGGCGATCAAGATTTTGGAAGAGCACAACGACGAATTCGATTATAAAGTATACTGGGGCTGCGACCTGCAGACCGAACACGAGCGTTATCTGACGGAGAAGGTGTTCAAGCGTCCGGTATTTGTAACAGACTATCCGAAGGAAATCAAGGCATTCTATATGAAGTTAAATGAGGATGGCAAGACCGTTGCCGCTATGGACTGTCTGGTTCCCGGCATCGGCGAGATCATCGGCGGCAGCCAGAGAGAGGATAGCCTCGAGCTTCTGGAACAGCGCATGGACGAGCTTGGGCTGAACAAAGAGGATTACGGCTTCTATCTGGATCTGAGAAAATACGGCTCCGCAAGCCATGCGGGCTTTGGTCTTGGATTTGAGCGCTGTGTTATGTATCTGACCGGTATGGGCAACATTCGCGACGTCATTCCTTTCCCGAGAACGGTAAAGAACTGCGAATTATAATTCCAGTGAACTGGAATAAAATGTTACAGTTCACCCGCGCCATTCGCAAAAGCGCATCCTCGATGCTTTCCGCTGCTTCGCAGCTCATTTTTGCTCATAAAATGGCGCTCTCTTCGTGGTTTCTTGTACACAGATTCTCATGCGAGCATGGAATCCGCCTACAAGAAACCACAAGTGAACTGGAATAAAAATATTGTCGAGCGGGATGAACTTTTGGGTTTATCCTGCTCTTTTTTTGTTGTATACTGTATAAAGTGAAAACTAGTACATCGTTTTCGAAATAACTATACCACTCACTTGCCTGTGAATCCGATTGCACAGGTATAAAAGCCTCAGCGTAGCCCGCTACGCCTGCGTTTTTATACCTGCACACTCGAATCCACATCCTACGCGATTGGTATAGTTATTTACGAAACGCTGTACCAGAATACAGAAAAAGGAAGATACGGATGGGAAATCATCACTGGAAAAAAATAGCAGCAGTTATGCTTGCGGCAGCGATCGGAATACAGCCTGTCTATGTGCAGGCAAAGACACGGGAAGAAATTCAGCAGGAACGGGAACAGAAAAAGAGCGAGCAGCAGGGCACGCAGAGTCAGTATAAGCAGAGCCAGAGCAAGGTCAGCAGTCTGGAAGGGCAGCAGGACGCTTTGGAGGAAGAAATACAGGAGCTGGATTCCCAGCTGGTAGAGGTCATCGCCAGCGTAAGTCTGATGCAGGATCAGATCAGCGATACCGAAAAGCAGATCGTAAAGGCGCAGGAGGACTATGATGCGGCGAAGGCGCAGGAGGATGCACAGTATCTTGCAATGAAGAAGCGTCTCCGTTACCTGTATGAAAAGGGCGATACCAGCTATATCGAGATCCTGAGCAACGCCTCCAACTGGAGCGGCATGCTCAATCAGGCGAATTATGTGGAGAAGCTGTATGAGTACGATAAACAGATGCTCAACCGCTACATCCTGATTAAAGAAGAGGTTGCACAGAAAAAGAACGATTTGGAAGATAAAAAGAGCGACCTGGAAACGCAGAAATATGAGCTGGAAGAGGAACAGGCTTCCATGCAGCAGATGATCGATGAGAAAAAGACCCAGTCGAACGATTTCGACGCGCAGATTGCGAAAGCGAAGCAGGAAGCTGCGGCATATAAAGCGTTAATCAAACAGCAGAATTCCGAGCTGGCAAAGCTGGACGAGGAAGAAAACGCAATCATCAAGGCCGAGGAAGAGCGCCGGAAAGCCGAGGAGGCTGCGAAAAAAGCGGCGGAAGAAAAAGCAAAGGCGGAAGCCGAGGCGAAAGAAAAAGCTGCAAAGAGCAGCGATTCCGGCGCTTCTGACAGTAGCTCCAATCGCTCAAGCAGCTCCGACAGCTCCTCTTCCTCAGGCAGCAGCTCCGGCAGTTCTTCGGGCGGCTTAAAGACCGTTCCTCCTGCGAGCGGATCGAGTGGAAGCGACATTGCGGCGTATGCCTGCCAGTTCGTCGGAAACCCGTATGTAGCGGGCGGAACGAGCCTGACAAACGGTGCGGACTGCTCCGGATTTATCTGGGCAGTGTACAGGCAGTATGGATACGGCCTGCCGAGAAACTCTGCTGCTATGAGAAGTGCAGGACGCGAGGTTTCCTATGAAGCTGCTCAGGCAGGCGACATCGTCTGCTATGCAGGCCATGTGGCGCTGTATCTGGGCGGCGGACGAATCGTGCATGCCAGCACAGCGAGAACAGGAATTAAGTATGGATATGCGAATTATAAGCCGATTCTGACAATTCGGAGAATTGTGGGATAAAAGAAAAAATGTTACAGTTCACTCGCACCATTCGCAAAAACCACGAGTGAACTGTAACTTTTATTCATGACAATAGAATGCTCGCAGAGCGTGCATTCTATTGTTGCTTTAAAGACTCTTTTTCAGAAACTTGATCGTTTCGTCGATCAGCTGGGATACGGACAGATCGGCGGTTCCGATGATGTGGTTGTTGCAGCGGTTGACCGGAAGCAAAAGCTTCTGGGCATGGCTCTGTCCGACGGCGACTGCCATGGCGGGCGTCACTTCCCCAAGCAGGGAGTCTGCGGACAAAATGCCGAGGGGACCGATGATAAAATCCGCATCCCGGCAGGCAACAAGCACGGGATTTTCTCCGGTTGCACCGAAGTCAGCCCCGGCTTTGAGCATGGCAGCGGTTGCGGTTGCGTTGGTGCCAATGGCATACAGTTCACAGTTGGGCAGCTGCTCTTTACGGAGGCGGGCAGTCACAAGACTGCCGATTCTGCCGCCCTGACCGTCAATTACTACGATTTTCATAAATCCTCCATTTAGAGACATTTTGCACAGAAAAAATAGGAGCTGAACAATATTGTTCAGCTCAATTTTTTATCTGACTCAGTCGTCGTTATCTAAAGCCAGTCCTTTTTTATACTTTGCGACAGCAGCCTGGATCTTATCGTTGGGATCGAGCAGATCGCTGATGGAAGTATCATGGTTCAAGGTATCGATCAGATAAGCAACGTATTTGCTCATATCACAGTTGACGTACCACTCCCGCTTTAACAGCTCTTCAGGCTGATAAATCAGGTTGGTGGTCAGGACACGGTTGATATTGCCGCATGCATAAGCCTTGTCGAATTTCTCCATACCGCTTGTGAACAGACCGAAGGTGGTGCAGATGAAGATCTTACGGGCACCGCGCTGCTTTAATGCGGATGCAACTTCGAGTACGCTTTCGCCGGAGGAAATCATGTCATCGATGATGATCATATCCTTGCCTTCTACGCTGGTACCCAGGAATTCGTGAGCAACGATCGGATTTCGTCCGTTAACAACTCTGGTGTAGTCTCTTCTCTTATAGAACATACCCATATCCAGACCGAGTACGTTTGCAATGTAAATTGCACGTCCCATACCGCCTTCATCCGGGCTGATAACCATCATGTGGTTGGAATCGATCTGCAGGTCGGGCTCGGTGCGCAGCAGGTTTTTGATGAACTGATAAGAAGCCTGAACGGTTTCGAAACCGTTTAACGGGATGGAGTTCTGGACTCTCGGGTCATGGGCATCAAAGGTGATGATGTTATCGACGCCCATCTTTACCAGCTCCTGCAGAGCGAGTGCGCAGTCCAAGGATTCCCGTGCGGTGCGCTTGTGCTGGCGACTTTCATAAAGGAAAGGCATGATAACGGTAATTCTTCTTGCTTTACCGCCGACAGCAGCGATGATACGCTTCAGATCCTGATAATGATCGTCAGGAGACATATGGTTTTCATGACCGCAGAGGGAATAGGTCTGGCTGTAGTTGGTTACGTCAACCAGCAGATACAGATCCGTACCGCGGACAGATTCCAGAATAACGCCCTTGGCTTCGCCGGAACCAAAACGCGGCACCTTGCTTTTTAAAATGTAGGAGTCACGCTGGTAGCCTGCAAAGGCAAGGCTGTCTTTGTGCTCGCTCTCGCGCTGGGTGCGCCATCTTACAAGATACTGGTCAACTCTCTGTGCAAGGGATTCGCAACCCCTTAACGGGATAATCCCCAGGGAGCCAACCGGAATGGTTTCGAGATTTCTGGTTTCTTCACGTTCCATCATGGAAGTTCCTCACTTTCTGAAGGTAAAAGTTAATATTTTGGATATCTGTGTCAGCGGACTGGACCCGAGACAGCGGATACCTTTTTACACATACGAATATCAGGGCCGGTGAGTTTACAGAATTCAAAATTGCTGGCAATTCTGGAAAAAATTCGGTCCTGATAACGGTTTCTGCAATCTTCCAGAGAAAGATTGGTAGAAATGATAACGGATTTCTGCCGGAGCAGACGTTCGTTCAAACAGGTAAAGAAATGGGAGAGCGTCACTGCCGTGGCAGTTTCGGTGCCGAGATCGTCGATAACGAGCAGATCGCAGCTGTAGAGATCCGCACAGAGTGCAGAAAGCTCTTCCCGTGCCCTATAGTCAAACGTGTTCCTGGCGAGTAAGTCGAAAAGGGATGCTGCACTGAAATAAAGCACAGAACAGCCCTGCTCGATACATTCCTTTGCAATGCAATTGGTCAGGAATGTCTTGCCCGTACCTACTGTACCATAAAAGAAAAGGTTTTGGTAGGACGTTTTAAAATTTGTGCAAAAATTTTTACATTTTTCGACAGCCTGGCGATAGGAGGTCAGTTCGTCTCCCTGAAAAAAGGAATAGGAGAGCGTGCCGAAGTTTTCTTTTTCGAGCATTCGTTTCAGGTTGGACTGTTCGTAAAGAAGCGCGATCTCTGCCTGACGGAAGCAGTGGCATTTCTGACCGTTCACATAGCCGGTGTCCTGACAATCAGGACAGTCGTAGATCGGATCGAGAAAATCTGTCGGGTAGCCGTTTTCCAGCAAAAGGGAGGCACGTTTCTGTGCAAGGTCTTTGAGCTGGTCTTTGAGCTGTGCAAGCGCATTTGTATCCCCTGCGAGCATCCTTTTGCCCTGTGCGACAGAGGTGGATGCAACGGCTTCGTCGAGGGCCTGATAGCCGGGGACTGTCTCATAAATGTGATGCAGCCGTTGATCGTGCAGATGGCGGTTGCGGGTCTGATGTTCTTCGTATTGCCGCAGGATGGAATTGTATTGGGAAACAGTCAGTGCCACATCAAACCTCCTTACTGCTTCAAAAGCGCCTCTTCAAGCGCATCGAAATCATAGCTGGAATGCATGAAACTGTTATATTCTGCTGTAGAACCGCTGCGCGCCGGGCGAGATGCACGCTCTTTCTGATAGGAGCTGTCGAGTCTGGCGATGTCTGCGACGTGGTGGACGCCTGCCTTGTACCAGGCAGCGAGGATGCTGTCTGCATAGGCGAAGCGGTGTCTGTCGGTAGCCAGGACGGTGCGTCCGCAGGCTTCTAAAATAACGTCGAGCTCAAAGCAAAATTCCTCTGTCCAGCGGCGGATATAGGCGAGCTCATTGCGTGCGGGGGTATTGGTCTTGCCGAGAGCGTTCATAATGGAATAGACATTCTTGTCGTAACGGGAAACATGACCTTCTGCCTGGGCAGGTGTCGTGATCCCGGCTTCCGCCCAGGCGATCGCGACCTTTTCAATGTAGCGGAAATCCTTTTTGCCGCGCTCGACGCAGTATTGCAGCAGATAGTCGATCAGGTCATCGGAGAAATGGAGCTTATCCGTGAAAAAGAGGATCGACTTCATATCGGCGGGGCTTAACGTGCGTCCGAGATACTGCTCTGCGATGAAAATCAGCTGCGCGGTGTTCTCCTGCTGCTGGAAGGATTTGAGCTCGTCCAGACTGTAAGCTGGTTTGGCATAGGGATCGGCAGGCTCAAGGGACTGGTGGGAAAGCATCGTAATGCTGCGGATCTGCGGTGCGGCCGTGCGTCCGGAGGGAGCAGCCGCAGTGTTGGACGTATCGTACGCGGCTGCTCCGGGCAGGGCCGCGTCAGCGCCTTGCTCAGAATTGCGGGCTGCGTCGCCAAAGCGTTCGGTATCAGAGCTGCGAGTCGTGTCCGCAAGCCGTCCGACGTCGCGTGAAATATGTCCGGTGGTCTGCTCCGTAGAAAAATCAGCTTGTCCTGCGTCCTGTCTCTTCCCCTTGGAAAGGGGGAGCAGACGGATCTGCTGCAGGGTTGTGCGGTCGGGCGAAAGCTTGAGCGTCAGGACGCCGCACTTTTCCCAGTAGCAGAGGGCGCGCAGAATGTCCTTTTCCGTATGATTAAAGCGGTCTGCCATGTCCGAAATGCTGACAGGATCGCCTGCCTGCAGACGGCGCACGAGAAAAAGATACACCTTTAACTGTGCATCGTTGGCATCTTTTAAATATTCATCGATAAAAACGTTGGAAAGGACGGTAGCATCCGCTGCCCCGCCGCACAAAAAAATCTCACTCATACTAGTATTCCCGGTTCTTTGTAAAAATTGCTGCAGTTTGTCTGCGTCCTGCAGACTGTGGAAAACTTTTCAATTCCTTTTGGCAAGCCCCATTTTAACACAGACATTTTAAAAAGGAAACAGGAAGTTTCCGGCTCAGGGCTGATAAACACTGGGGTTTTCGTGGATGTGGATAATGTGGAAAATGTGTAAAAGATTGTCAAAGGCGCAGAAATATCATCTTTTTTTGGAAAAAAATATCCACAGCCAGAGAGGAAAGTTTTCCACGTTCTGGCTGTGGATAATGTGGATAAGTTATCTGGAAAGCAGGTTTTCGCCGATATTTACAACATCTCCGGCTCCCATAGTTATCAACAGGTCCCCGTTGATACAATTTTTTAAAACGAAGTCTTCAATTTCCTCGAATGTATGGAAATAAAAACATTCTTTGCCCTCTTTCTGTACCAGAGCCTGCAGATCGGCAGAGCTGATGCCGAGGGTGTCGGTTTCACGGGCGGCGTAGATATCTGCGAGGATGACCTTATCCGCCAGTGCGAGGGACTTGGCAAACTGAGGTAAAAACGCTTTCGTTCTGGTGTAGGTGTGAGGCTGGAAAATGCACCAGAGCGTCTTGTGCGGATAATTGAGCGCAGCGTGCAGGGTAGCGGCGATTTCGGTCGGGTGGTGTGCGTAATCGTCCACAATTGTTACACCGTTTATCGTTCCTTTATATTCGAATCTGCGGTCAGTCCCGTGGAAATTCAGCAGCGCTTCCGCGGTATCCCGATAATCGATGCTAAGCAGATCGGACAGGGCGACTGCAGCGAGGGCGTTGGAGATATTGTGCTCCCCGGGAACGCCGAGCGTAAGCTGTCTGGTCTGACCGTTTAAGCTGTGCACGGTAAAGGTTGCGTCCGCTGTTTTATTATAGGAAATATCGGAGGGATAATAGTCGGAAGCAGAGGTTGTGCCGAACGTAACGACGCGGCATGCCAGACCCTCTGTGATCTCCTGCCAGTTTTCGATGTCGCCGTTGATAAACAGCGTGCCGTCCGCAGGCAGAAGCTGTGCAAATTTGCGGAACGAAGCACGGATATCTGCCAGGTCTTTAAAGAAGTCCAAATGGTCTTCTTCGATATTCAAGATGATGCCGATTTTCGGGAAAAAGCTTAAAAAGCTGTTGGTATATTCGCATGCCTCTGCGACGAACAGACCGGAGTGGCCGACGCGGATATTGCCGTGGATGGATTTCAAAATGCCGCCGATAGAAAGGGTCGGGTCGGTATTTGCCTGCAGCAGAATCTCGGAAATCATGGAAGTGGTGGTCGTTTTGCCATGGGTGCCGCTGACAGCGATCGGCGTGTCGTAGTTTTTCATCAGCTGTCCGAGAAATTCCGCTCTGGACAGCATGGGAAGCTGCAGCTCTTTGGCACGGGAAAATTCCTGATTGTCTGCATGTACTGCGGCGGTGTATACGACGAGGTCGATGTCGTCTGTGATGTTTTCCGCTTTCTGGGGCTTGCCATAGTTGACGTGTGCGCCGCTTTTTTCGAGGTGCTCGGTCAGGGCAGAGCGGTTCCAGTCGGAGCCGGATACGGTAAAGCCCTCGGATAAAAGAATTTCGGCGAGGCCAGACATGCTGATGCCGCCGATGCCGATAAAATAAACGTGAATTGGATGGTTAAAATCTACCTGATACATAAAGAATCTCCATTTCTGAATTGGAATACTGTACTGGGTCAATTGTAGCGCAAACTCTCTGAAAAAACAAATAGAAACTTCGGCGCCGTCTGCAGCGCCTTTTTTCTTCGACAAAATAACAATGTGTTATCGGTTGACAAAACATACCGGAAAAGACGAAAAAGGACATTTTGTGAATAATTAAAGAAGGAAATGGGAGCGATAGCTTGAGAAAATTGAATATTTTGAATAAAAACATAAACCTACTAATTTGATTTGTGTCTATATTTCACAAGAAAAAAGGTCGAAAAGGGCGTGCAAATGTAAAATTATTATTCACTTTTACAGATGCGTGTGATATACTTTTCTTAAGCCCGGCGACAGCCGTGGGAAAGTTGATAGAAACAACGAGGTGAGGACATGATTAAGAAGGAAATGATTGCCATGTTACTGGCAGGCGGGCAGGGAAGCCGACTGGGCGTGCTGACTGCAAAGGTAGCCAAGCCTGCAGTTTCATTTGGCGGAAAATATCGGATCATTGATTTCCCATTAAGCAACTGTATCAATTCTAGTGTTGATACAGTCGGTGTATTGACACAGTATCAGCCTCTGCGGCTGAATACGCATATTGGGATCGGTATTCCGTGGGATCTGGACAGGAATATCGGGGGTGTTACTGTTCTGCCTCCTTATGAAAAAAATGAAAACAGCGAATGGTACACCGGTACAGCAAACGCGATCTATCAGAATATCGAATATATGGAGGGCTTTAACCCGGAATATGTGCTGATTCTTTCCGGCGACCATATTTACAAGATGGATTATGAAGTGATGCTGGATTTCCACAAGCAGAACGGTTCAGAGTGTACGATCGCCGTTATGCCGGTTCCGATGGAAGAAGCCAAGCGCTTCGGTATCATGATCACCGATGAGAACAAGCGGATCGTGGATTTTGAGGAGAAGCCTGCCAACCCGCGCAGTAACCTTGCATCCATGGGTATTTACATATTTAACTGGAAAACGCTGAAGCAGGCACTGATCGATAATGCAGATCAGCCAAACCTGGATTTTGGCAAGCATGTCATCCCTTATTGTCATAAAAACGGCGCACCGATGTATGCATATGAATTTAACGGTTACTGGAAAGATGTCGGAACCCTGACCTCCTACTGGGAAGCGAATATGGAGCTGATCGATGTTGTTCCGGAGTTTAATCTTTATGAAGAATACTGGAAGATTTATACAAAAAGCGAGATCCTGCCTCCTCAGTACGTTGCAAAGGGCGGTGTGATCGAACGCAGTATCGTCGGAGAAGGCTCTGAGATTTACGGACAGGTTTATAACTCTGTAATCGGCTGCGGTGTTACGATCGGTAAAGATACGGTTGTGCGTGACTCCATTATCATGAACAATACAGAGATTGGGGCGAGCTGTGAGCTTAGCAAGGCAATCGTAGCGGAAAACACGAAGATCGGTGATCACGTCAGACTGGGCGTCGGGGAGGAAGCACCGAACGATACTGCACCGCATATTTACTGCGACGGTATTGTCACTGTTGGTGAGAAGAGCGTTGTGCCTGCCAATGTATCTGTAGGCAAGAATTCCGTTGTATTCGGCATTACGACAGCAGACGATTATCCGGATGGATATCTGGCAAGCGGCAAAACATTGATTAAGGCAGGTGACAAACAGTGAGAGCAATCGGTATCATTTTAGCAGGCGGCAATAACCGCAAGATGAGAGAACTGTCCCAGAAGCGCGCGATCGGCGCGATGCCGGTGGCAGGCAGCTACAGAAGTATTGACTTTGCGCTGAGCAACATGACGAACTCTCATATCCAGAGAGTCGGCGTGCTGACCCAGTATAACGCCAGAAGCTTAAATGCACATTTAAGCTCCTCCAAATGGTGGGATTTCGGAAGAAAACAGGGTGGATTGTTTCTGTTTACTCCTGCGGTAACCGCAGAGAACAGCTCCTGGTATAGAGGCACGGCAGATGCCATTTATCAGAACCTCTCCTTCTTAAAAAACAGCCATGAGCCCTATGTAGTTATTACCTCCGGCGATTGTGTATACAAGATGGACTACAACAAAGTCCTCGAATATCATATTTCCAAAAAAGCGGATGTGACCGTTGTCTGCAAGGACATGCCGGCAAATGTAAACGTAGAGCGGTTCGGTACCATCAAGATGAACGAGGAAAGCCGGATCGAAGAGTTTGAAGAGAAGCCGATTGAGGCACGCTCCAATACCATTTCCTGTGGTATTTATGTTATCCGCAGACGTCTCCTGATTGATATGATCGAGCGCTGTGCAATGGAAGACCGTTATGATTTTGTAAAGGATATTCTGATCCGTTACAAAAATCAGAAACGGATCTTCGGATATAAGATCAAAGATTACTGGAAGAATATTGCAACGGTGGAAGACTATTTCGATGCCAATATGGACTTCTTAAAACCGGAGATCCGTAATTATTTTTTCAAACAGTATCCGGATATTTATTCAAAGGTTGACGATTTACCGCCTGCAAAGTATAATGTTGGAGCGAAGGTTGAGAACAGCCTGATTTCCAGCGGCTGTATTGTCAACGGCACGGTAGAGGATTCCGTAATCTTCAAAAAATCCTTTATCGGAAACAACTGTTACATCAAGAATTCCATTATTTTGAATGACGTATACATCGGCGATAACACGCACATCGAGAACTGTATCGTAGAAAGCCGGGATACGATCCGTGCAAATTCCTTCTATCGCGGAGAAGATGAAATCAAGATTGTAATAGAGAAAAACGACAGATACATTATCTGAAACGCTAGGGGGAATAAGTTATGACGATTACCGATGTAAGGGTTCGGAAAATTGCCAAAGAAGGTAAAATGAAAGCGATTGTATCCATTACCGTGGACGACGAGTTTGTGGTGCATGATATTAAAGTGATCGAGGGCGATAAGGGACTGTTCATTGCGATGCCGAGCAAGCGCAGTGCAGATGGGGAATACCGCGATATCGCCCATCCCATCAGCCAGGGAACCCGGGAAAAGATCCAGGGAATTATTTTGGAAGCATACAATACGGCATTGGAAGAACCGATTGCATAATTTCTTAAATAAATACAGAAAATAAATACAGACTACAACAGACAGTCCCGGTGCAGCGATGTACCGGGACTGTTTTCCTGACCGGATATCCGGTTAGAAAAGCCATCTGTATGTTGCCGCAGATGGAAAGGGCAGCAGGGTACATTCTCACTTGCCCGAGCGGGGGAAACTGTGCTAACATGAAAGCACAACAGACAGCGCCTGCAAAAGCAGAAAAGGGCAGGCAGAAGCAGGAAGGAAACGGACAGAACATGTATGTAATTGCAGGACTTGGAAACCCGAAAAAAGAATACGATAATACAAGGCATAATATCGGCTTTTCCGTCATAGATATGCTGGCAGATAAGACCGGAATTTCTGTAAACACGGCAAAGCACAAGGGACTTTTGGGTGCAGGCTATTTAAACGGGCAGAAAATAATTCTGGTAAAGCCGCTGACTTATATGAACCTGAGCGGCGAATGTATCCGGGAAGTGCTGGATTATTATAAGGTAGACGGCAGCACGAACCTGATCGTAATTCACGACGATATCAGCCTGGAGCCTGGCATCATCCGGGTGCGCAAAAAAGGCAGCGCGGGTGGTCATAACGGTTTGAAGAATATTATTCAGCATCTTGGAAAAGATCAGTTTGTGCGGATTAAGGTCGGCGTCGGGGAAAAACCGGCAGGCTACGACCTTGCGGACTATGTGCTGGGACATTTTGATCGGGAGGAGCAGGTGCTGATGAAGCAGGTTTCGGAGGAAGTCTGTGAAGCGGTGCAGATGATTCTGGAAAAAGGTCCGGATGCAGCGATGAACGTGTATAACGGGCGAAAAGTGGAGAAGGCATAGCATGAAGGTATTGACAGCTCCGCTTTGGGAATTGGCGGAGTTTGAAGAGGGAAAAGCACTTCTGGACAGAGGAAAAGGGCATGTTGCCTTTTCCGGGCTGTATGATTCCCAGAAGCTTCATATGGTATATGGATTGAGCGATGGTTTTACACAGAAAATCATCGTTACTTTCAGTGACAAAAGAGCGCGGGAAATCGGCGCAGAATATGGGTTTTACGACCGCAGGACGATGGTATATCCGGGCAAGGATCTGATCTTTTATCAGGCGGATGTTTCCGGCGGCGATCTGGTGCGGGAGCGGATGCGTGTGCTGCGCGCGCTGCTCGAAAAGCGTCCGGTTACGATCGTAACGACGATGTCCGCGTTGATGATGCCGCAGACGCCGCTTTCCGGGATTGTGTCAAGAATACTGCATTTCGATAAAAAATCAACGGTAGACGAGAGGAAACTTTCCGTTCAGCTGGTGGAAATGGGTTATGAAAAGAGCCCGCAGGTAGAGGAACCGGGACAGTTTTCCATTCGCGGCGGAATTATTGATATTTTCGATATGACGGAAGAAAATCCGTATCGGATCGAGCTGTGGGGAGACAGCGTGGAGTCGATTCGAAGCTTTGACGTGCTGTCCCAGCGTTCGGTGGAAAATCTGGATGAGATTGCGATTTATCCGGCAACGGAGCTGATGCTTTCGGAGGCGCGCAGGCAGGACGGCTTTGCGAGAATCAAAAAAGAGACGAAGCAATATGCCAAAAAATTGCGGGAACAGGGCAATCCGGAGGCAGCACACCGGATTGAGACGCAGATCAAAGAGATCGAAGAGTCTGCGCAGGAGTTTGGCAGTGTAGTCAATCTGGAAAGCTTCGTGCATTATTTTTATCCGCAGACGGAGTCCTTTCTGGAATTTTTCCATCCGGAAACGACGGCAGTTTTTCTGGATGAGCCACAGCATTTGTCGGAGACGGCGAACGCACTTGAGACAGAATTTCGGGAGAGCATGACCGGACGTCTGGAAAAAGGCTATATCCTGCCGGGACAGGCGCAGCTTTTGTACCCCGAAAAGGAAATCGCAGGGAAGCTGTCGCAGTATCGGGCAGTGTCACTCGCCGCGCTGGATGCAAAGAGCAGCCTGTTTAAGCCGGATCGCAGGTTTGAAATCACGGTGCGCAGCATGCCGTCCTATAACAACAGTTTTGAAGCCCTGTTAAAGGACTTAAAACGTTACAAGAAAAATGGCAGCAGGGTGCTTTTGTTATGTGCATCCCGGACGCGGGCGAAGCGTCTGGCAGCCGATCTGCGGGAGCAGGAGCTGAGCGCTTTTTACAGTGAAGACCCTGACCGGGAGGTTTTGCCTGGCGAGACAGAGCTTTTTTACGGACATGTGGAAAAAGGCTTTGAATATCCGATGCTGAAATTCACGGTCATTTCGGAGGGGGATATTTTTGGTGCGCCCAAAAAGAAAAAGCGGAAAATTCAGCGCTATGAGGGCACGAAAATCCGCGATTTCGGAGAGCTGAAGGTCGGGGATTATGTCGTACATGAGACGCACGGTCTCGGTATTTATCAGGGCATCGAGAAGGTCGAGATGGAGGGAACGGTCCGGGATTACATGAAAATTTCGTACCGGGACGGAGGAAACCTCTATGTGCTGGCAACCGGTCTGGACGCGATTCAGAAGTACGCATCCGCCGATGCAGCGAAAAAGCCGAAGTTAAACAAGCTCGGAACGCAGGAGTGGCATAAGACCAAGACCCGTGTCCGGGCGGCAGTGGATGAGGTCGCAAAGGATCTGGTGGAGCTGTATGCGGCGCGCCAGAACGGGAAGGGCTACGCTTTTTCGGAGGATACGGTCTGGCAGCGGGAGTTTGAAGAAATGTTCCCGTTTGAGGAAACGGATGACCAGCTGATGGCAATTGCGGCGACGAAGCGGGACATGGAGAGCAACAAAATCATGGATCGCCTGATCTGCGGGGACGTTGGCTATGGCAAAACCGAGGTTGCAATACGCGCGGCGTTTAAGGCGGTGCAGGACGGCAAGCAGGTTGTTTTTCTGGTGCCGACGACGATTCTGGCGCAGCAGCATTACAATACGTTTGTGCAGCGGATGAAGGATTATCCGATCCGGATTGAGCAGATGTCGCGGTTTCGGACGCCTGCGCAGCAGAAAAAGGTGATCGAGGATCTCAAAAAAGGTCTGGTGGATATCGTGATCGGGACACATCGCGTGCTTTCATCAGATATGCAATATAAGGATCTTGGTCTTTTGATGATCGACGAGGAGCAGCGCTTTGGCGTGACCCATAAGGAAAAGATCAAGAAAATGAAAGAGAACGTGGATGTGCTGACCCTGACGGCAACGCCGATTCCACGGACCCTGCATATGTCTCTGGTCGGTATCCGCGATATGAGCGTGCTGGAGGAAGCGCCGGAGGAACGTCAGCCGATCCAGACCTATGTGATGGAATATAATGAAGAAATGGTGCGTGAGGCGATCACCCGTGAGCTGTCCCGGAATGGTCAGGTGTATTATGTATACAACCGCGTCAATACGATTGCAGATATGGCAGCAAAGATTGGGGAAATGGTGCCGGATGCGAATGTGGCATTTGCACACGGGCAGATGTCGGAGAGAGAGCTGGAAAAAATCATGTTTAGCTTTATCAACGGCGAAATCGACATCCTGGTTGCGACGACAATCATCGAAACCGGACTGGACATTTCCAACGTCAACACGATCATCATCCACGATTCTGACCGAATGGGATTGTCCCAGCTGTATCAGCTGCGCGGACGTGTCGGGCGCTCGAACCGGACGGCTTATGCATTTTTGATGTATAAGCGGGACAAGGTGCTGCGGGAAATTGCAGAAAAGCGTTTGGCAGCGATCCGGGAGTTTACCGATCTGGGCAGCGGTTTTAAGATTGCAATGAAGGATCTGGAGATCCGCGGCGCGGGCAACCTTTTGGGAGAGCGTCAGCACGGTCATATGGAAGCGGTTGGCTATGATTTATATTGTAAAATGTTGAACGAAGCGGTAAAGAATTTAAAGGGCGAGGACACTGCACCGGACTTTCTTACGACGGTGGAGCTGGAGGTGGACGCTTATATTCCGGCTTCTTACATTGTTAATGAGCAGCAGAAGCTCGACATTTACAAGCGAATCGCCGGCGTGGAGACGGAAAGCGAGAGTGCAGAGATGAAAGAAGAGCTGCTCGACCGCTTCGGAACCGTGCCGAAGTCCGTAGACAATTTGCTGCGGATTGCGCTTTTGCGGGCGCAGGCGCACAAGCTTTATATTATGGAAATCAAGGGGCGTCCGGGGGAACTGCGCTTTGTATACAGACCGGACGCACGAGTGCACGGGGAAAATATCCCGATGCTTTTCGAACAATATGGGAACAGTTTAAAGTTTTTACCTCAGGGGAATCCGGTCTTTACTTATCAGTTCAAAAGGAGTAATGTAGTGGAGAAAAACTCTGAAGACCTGCTTTCGCAGGCGGAACAGATGATAAAAGATATGCAGCGCTGCCTGCTTTAAGGGGCAGCACCGGATCAAAGGAGGAAATTAAAACTTGAAAATTGTAACACAGGTAGGAATTATCTTTTCGATTTGCTGGATTTCTCAGATTATCGAAAAGCTTCTTCCGTTTTCTTTCCCAGCGAGCGTGATCGGCATGATTTTGCTGTTCATTCTGTTGTGCGTACATATTCTGAAGGTAGACCATATCCGTGAAAAATCGGATTTTCTGCTGGAAAATATGGCATTCTTTTTTATCCCGGCGGGAGTCAGCATCATCAACTATTTTGACGTCCTGAAAAACTGGGTGGTGCAGCTGATCGTGATCTGCGTGGTGAGTACGGTGGTGACATTTGCAGTGACGGCATACAGCATGAAGCTCGCGCTGTATTTGATGCAGAAAAAGAAAAGCGGGAGGGCAAAAGAATGATGCATGAACTGTTTATGTCTCCGTTTTTCGGAATCGGATTAAGCATCGCCGCATTCTGGGTTGGAACCTGGATCCGCAAAAAGACCGGATTGGTGCTGTGCAATCCCCTTGTGCTTGCAATTGTGATCGTATCCGGCGTTTTACTGATCTTTAAAATTCCGTATGAGGAATATAATGAAGGCGGAGCGCTTATCAACATGTTCCTCGCACCTGCAACGGCATGTCTTGCAGTTTCGATCTACACGCGGGCAGAGCTGTTAAAGAAAAACTGGCTTCCCATCGTAGTCGGTGCGTCCTGTGGATCTCTTGCATCGATGGGGAGCGTGCTGCTGATGTGTAAGCTGTTTGGCATGGACGAGGCGATGACAGTCTCGCTGATTCCGAAGTCCGTTACGACACCCATCGCGGTCAGCGTTGCAGAGGGACACGGAGGAATGGTGCCCATTACCGTTGTTGCGGTTATTTTTACCGGCATTCTGGGAAGCATTTTTGCACCGACACTGATCAGACTTTTCCGGGTAAACGATCCGATGATCGCCGGAATTTCCATCGGCGCATGCTCCCACGCGGTGGGAACATCCAAGGCGATTGAGTTGGGAGAAACAGAGGGCGCCATGAGCGGACTGGCGATCGGTGTCTGCGGTATCCTTACCGTACTGTTTTCAATGATTTTGATGCATTAAAGCTGGCCGCGCCGTGCGGTCAAAAACTGAGGCACGGGCATAAAAATTATAGCACGGATGTAAGAACGGCGCAGCGTCAAACTGCTGCAGCGCGGGGCACGAAATGGGGGAGAGCATGGAGAAAGTGGGAAAAAGGACAGATCGGATCAAAATGGATGTGATACTGGCGGCAGGCTGTATGCTGCGCCTGTTTTATGTGCTTTTTTCCACGATCTATGACAGACAGTATGATATCGGGATGATCGATCTGGATGCCGGGCATACGGTGACAGGCGGACATCTGGCATATATCCAGTATTTATATGAAAACTGGAAGCTGCCGGATTTTGACCCGACGAGTGTTTATCAGTTCAACCATCCGCCGCTGCACCATTATCTGTGCGCGCTGTGGATGAAGCTTTGCTCTCTTTTTATTTCCAATACGGATGTGCTGGAGGAGTCGATCCAGGTCGTCCCGTTTGTCTGCTCGCTGCTTATTCTCTGGTTCCTTTTGCGGATTGCAGAGCAGTTTGAGCTGACGGAAAAAGCAAAACGCTTTGTGATGCTGCTGTTTTGCTTCCATCCGGCGCTGGTGCTGCTTTCCGGAAGCGTGAACAACGATTGCATGAGCCTGATGTTTACGGTGATGTGCGTGTACTATACGATTTTGTGGAGCCGCTTTCCGACGGCGCATAACATCTTAAAGCTGGCGGTTTCTATCGCGCTTGGTATGCTGACAAAACAGAGTGTCGCGCAGATGGCCTTTCCGATCGCGGCGGTGATGCTCTGGATGCTGGTAAGAAGTCTGGACAATGGACGAGATTGTAGGGCACGCAGCGTAGAGAGCACCCGAAATGCTGCAATTCCCGTCGTCCCGGTAAAGAAGCTGCTCGGTCAGTACGTTCTGTTTGGTGTAGTTTCGATTCCCCTTGGCA
Organism: Gallintestinimicrobium sp.; assembly: GCF_046968865.1. Taxonomy (NCBI): domain Bacteria; kingdom Bacillati; phylum Bacillota; class Clostridia; order Lachnospirales; family Lachnospiraceae; genus Gallintestinimicrobium; species Gallintestinimicrobium sp. The sequence continues at coordinate 91,801 of NZ_JBKVPW010000005.1, forward strand.
TGAGCTTTTATATCCGAAATAGGATTCAGTTCCATATGCCCCTCGTGTGGATTTATACGCTGCCGGAGGATTCCTGGCAGTACACCGGAAATGTCCCGGTTTTGAACCGTTTCCTGTTCCCGGTTCCGTCGGAAATGTTGGACAACTTACGTCAGTTTAAGCTGGGCTGCGGCTATAATGTATGGATGCAGATCATCCGTACCTCAGTGCTGGGTGAATGGGATATGGCGGACGTCGGACGCAGTGTAAAGGTGCTGGCAGTGCTTTTGATGCTGGTCGGTGCGCTGCTGGCGCTGGCGGCATTGATGGCGTTTATTCGCGTATTTGTCGTTCGGGCAAAGCGCTTCGGCATCGATTCTGCGAGCCGGATTTTATTTGTGGTCGGCTATTTTGTGCATCTGCTCCTGTATCTGAAGTTTGCATATGATTATCCGCAGGAATGCAGCATGCATTTTCGATATATGGAAATCGAGCTGCTGTTTCCGGCGATTGCGCTGGCATTTATCTGGCAGGAGGGCACGAAAGAGCAGCTTGAGATGCGGCGCAGGGAGGGCGATGCGACCGGGCATCCGGCGGTGAAAAGAGCAATATCGCAGGTGCTTTTTGTACTGCTGCTGGCATTTTGTATGTTGAGCACGGCGATGACGGCAGTGTGGTGTCTGCTTTAAGGAAGATAGAGTACGGAGAAATCTGAATGGAAAATCGGACAGACCAAAGAGTATTCTGGCATGGAAAACTGAAAAAAGAATCCCGTAAAACATGGCAGGCGACGGCGCTTACTGCACTTTGCAGTGTGGCGCTGTTTTGCCTGCTTTTTTCTTATAAAAAAATGTATCCCTTCGGGGATGGATCAGTGGCGATCACGGATTTATATTCCCAGTATCTGCCGCTTTTGTATCATTTTTACGATGTTGTGACAGGACAGAAAAATCTGTTTCTGGACTTTAGCGTTTCCGGCGGGGCGAATCTGTATGCGGATACGATCAATGAGGTGCTCAATCCGTTTAACTATGTTTTGCTATTGTTTGGGCGGGACAGAATTTATCAGGCGGTCAATGTGCTGGTGCTGCTTTACAGCACTGCATCTGCGGTTACAGCGCATATTTTTCTGGAAAAAACAGCATCGGGCAGACGCTTTCAGAATGTAGCGCTCGCCCTTTGCTACGCATGCTGCGGGTACATGGCGTATAACTATCAGATCATCAAGTGGATGATTTTCCCGGTGATTTTTCCGCTGTTTTGCCTGGCGCTTTTGCGTTTGCTGCGGGAGAAAAAGGGCGGCTGGTACGCTGTTTTGCTCGCATGGCAGTTGATGTTGTCCATTCAGCTCGGGTTTATGACGCTTCTGTTTTCACTTTTTGCCGGGGCGATCTGGCTCTATACCTGTGAGAGAAAAGAAAACCGCACCAAAAAAATGGGGTGCATGGGAATTGATACGCTGATCGGAATTTGTATTTCGGCGGCGGTTCTGCTCCCGTCTGCGATTCTGCTTTTGCAGTCCGCGCGTTCCGGGGAAAATCTGTCCTATTTCGGTGTGATGAAACGGCATGGTTTGGATGATTTGTTTGAGAGGCTGTTCCAGATTGCAAATCCGGTACTGATGGGGCTTCTGTTTGCTTCGGGATGTTTCCGGAAACGCAAAAGGCGTAGCGCTGCGGAACAGGAAACGCACAGCGCTGCAGAACGGTTCTGGCCGTATCTGACGGGATTTTTGTGGCTGACGGTATTGCTGGAACCGGCTAACCTCCTGTGGCATATGGGGTCCTATGTGTGCTTCCCGGTGCGCTATGGGTACATGGCAGTGCTGAGCATGGCGGCACTTGTGGCGGTGAGAAAGGAGCGCGATGCGGATGATTTTCGTACAGAAAATGTCTGCAAACATCCGGCAGGGCTCCGCCTGCGCTGTGTGCTCCTGCTGGTTGCTTCGGCTGTATCCGCATTGGGCGCTGTATGCCTGACACTCATTTGGGAAAAGCGTCTGGTGCAGGCGTTTTCCTCGCTGGCGATCAGCAAGGTGTGTCCGAAAGAAACCGCTGTGACAGCGGTTGTATTGCTGCTTGTTGGAGTATCGGCGTGGTGCGGACAAAAGGCGCTCCATGCAAAGACCTCCGGGGAAAAAACAGGAGGGGCGGGGGCACCGGGAATGGCGGTGCTTGGAGCACTTGTTGGCGGCTTTTGTGTGTATACAATGATTTTACTGCCGCCAGATTATGCGGTTCGACAGGAAAATGAAGCGGCGTACCGACAGATGACAGAAATTGCAAAGCAGGCGGAGAGTAAAAACGCTGAATCCGCAGAGCCTTCGTGGCTGCTTGCGCGCGAGGCAGATCGGGACGATCTTCCGATCAACGCTGCATTGGTGGACCGGAAAGGCTCGATCAGCGGATACTTTCCGACCGAAAGCAAACAGACAAAGGCGATTTTGGAAAGTCTCGGTTATCTTGCACCCTGGGTTTCGGTGCGTGCCGTCGGCGGAACGGAAATTTCCGATACAATGCTGCGCAATGTGTTTGTATTCTCAAAGGAAGCTTTGGGGCAGTCGGGCAGCGGCAGCGTACTTTCCAATCAGCGTGCCTGGGCAGAGCTACTGTCTGCAGAGGATGTTGAAACGAAACATCGACAGACTTCTGAAGAAGAGCAGAGCGTGGATGTGACGACCGGTTCGAAAGAGTATACGAATATCATGGAAGTTTTCCCGGCTCAGGAGCTTGTTTTGGAGGATGGAACGCTTTGTATTTCTGTGACGGACAAGCAGCTTTTGTATCTGGATGCAGGAAGAAGCGCGGATGAAATTTTTATTTCAGTCAACGGTGAGCCGGTTGAAATTCCGGAGAAAAACCAGATGGCGAGTGCACATCGGCTGATTCTGTTGGGAACTTTTGAAGCGCAGGAGGTGATGATTTCTGTTACCGACCGGATGGGGACGCCGGTCGCAGCACAGGAGATGGAGCTTGGTGCGCTGCATGAGAATGCATGGCAGGCGGCGTTGCAGTCAGGAACCGCCAGAATCCTGCAGCCGTCAGAATGTTCCATTTCAGAGCGCAATGCACAAATTCATGTGAGTGTGTCTGCGGCAGAGGGAGAAACGTTGTTTGTTCCGTTCGTTGCGATAGACGGATGGAAGTGTATACAAAACGGGAAAGCTGTGGATATCGAGCCGATACTTGGCGGCTTTCTGGGGATAACATTGGCAGAGGGCGAAAATGAAATTGTATTTTCGTTTGAGGAACCGGGACTGAAAGCTGGGGTTGGCATCAGCATATTGGGGTTTGCATTCCTGTTGATTCTGTTTTTTGCGAGGCGAAAAGCTGAGGCGGGATGGAAAATTGCAGCAGAGCAGAAGGGGAAGGCTGAAAAATGCTTCGGTATGCTGTATCGGCTGCTGTTGGCAGTCTTCTTTGCAGGAATCTACGTGGTTCCCACGATTGGAATGGTCGTTTCTCTGACTGGAAAAATCGTGATGAAATTTTTCGGATAGTAGATAGAAATCGGACTGGAAAGGTTCTGGGATGGCATGAAAGAGAAAAAAACGGGAAAAGACAGCGGAAGGTTGCTGCACGCGGATCGCAGACTGGAAGATGGAAAATCTGCAGGCGACAAATCGGTGGGCAGGCGGCATGCCAATGGCAGGCACGCAGTCCGTGTGTCAAAATTCCTTCAGGTTGCAGTGCTTGCTGCAGGAGTGCTCGGAATGTCAGCTGCTTCTCAAAGCATGACAGAAATTTCTGAGAAAGAGCAGCCGTTATGGCAGGTATGGAGTGCGGAAGAATGTGACGCCGGATTGACGGTAGAAACCGTTGGGGAAAATCTGATTTTACAGAAAAAAGCGAAGCTGACAGCGGACAGCGAGGAAGGCAGGGACTTTCGGGCGATGTATGCGGGGGACGGAAATCATACGGACGAAACCCTGCGCTGGTCGTCGGAAAACGATTGGGAAAACAACGATCACTGGCTGATGGCGGATTTTGGAGAATCGGTCAGCATCGGTGCAGTTCGGATATACTGGGAACGGACGAATGCGAAAGGCTATGCGCTGGAATATTCCCAGGATAAAGAGCACTGGCAGCAGGCATCTGTTTTTGAAGAGGCGCCGGAGCAAAAAGAGCAGCAGATTGTGTTGAATGAGCCTGTAGAGGCGCGGTATTTTCGTCTGCATGTGACGGACGTTTTGAAAGAGGAAAGCGATTTAAGCCTGTATTATCAGAACGTCTCGGTACAGGAGCTGGAAGTGTACGGACAGTTGGAGGATTGTTTTGTGGTTGAAACACCTGTGATTGAAGCTGGGAGCCGCAGAACGCTGGAGCTCCCAACGGTGCCGGAGCCGTACAGCATTTCCTTTGGCGGGGCGGATTATGATGTGCTGGTAAATATGGACGGAAAAATCACGGACACGATCGCGGATACGCAGGTTGAGCTTGGATTTATTCTGGAAAAAGACGGAGAAATGCAGGAACTGCCGGGAATACAGACAAAGATTCCGGCATCGGAGAGGGTGGAAGTGGACAGAGAACGGGAGGAAGTACCGGAAGCCCTCTCGGCAGTGACCCTTCCAGAGGGCTTTACCGCGATGGAATGGAAGCCCGGTGGCGCGTCCACTGGAGCGGCCCACTCTGACTGGACAACCCGTTTCATCCGGGTCGTGTACCGGGACGAGGAGCTGGAGCGGACGGCACAGCTTTTTGCAACGGAGCTTTCCGGACAGTTGCTGCAGGACGTATCGGTTGAGAAGCTGGCGGATACAGAAAAACCAACGGAAGGAGATATCGTCCTGAACTTCCGGAAGGCTGTCGGGGACGGGAAAGAATGGACACAGACGCTTGGGAACGAGGGGTATGAACTGAATTTGGAAGCAGAGAGTCCGGGCGTGATTTCGATTTCGGCGCGCACGAAGCGCGGGGTGCGCTGGGGGTGTGTGGCGCTTGGACAGCTTTGGGAGAAATCAGAAGGACAGCTTCCGGCCGGCGTGCTGCGGGACTATCCGGCGTGGTCGGTCCGGGGCTTTGGAATCGACGTAGGGCGCAGACCGGTTTCCCTCGAACTTCTGTACCGCATTGCAGAAGAGCTTTCAAAGCATCAGATGAACACGCTGCAGATTCATTTGAACGACAATCAGATCATTTCCCAGAGCGATTACGATGGGACAAAAGAGGGCGCGCGACAGTTGTATGCGGGGTTTCGGCTGGAATCGGATGTGAGAAATAAAGCGGGACAGTCGATTACGTCGCAGGATCTGTATTATTCCAAAGAAGAATTTGCACAGTTTATCGAAGACGCTGCGGTGATGGGCGTTGAGGTCGTGCCGGAAATCGACACGCCCGCCCACAGTCTGGCACTTACAAAAGTATTTCCGAAGCTTGGGCTTTCCGGTGATCCGGAGAGTGTTGATCAGCTGGATTTGTCCAACCCGGCAGCGCAGAAGCTGGCAGAGACGATTTGGTCGGAATACCTGACGGAGTCGGATGCTTTTTCCGGAACGGGGACGGTGCATATCGGCATGGACGAGTATTTTGGGAATCAGAAAGCCTTTGTGGATTATATGAAAGCGCTTTCGGACTATGTGGCGGAGGCAGCGCCGGAAAAGACGATCCGCATGTGGGGCAGCCTGTCGAAGACCGGACAGGATTATTCGGGGCTTTCCAGAAAAATTCAGCTGCAGGTATGGGATACGGACTGGACAGATCCGCAGGAAATGTATGATGCCGGATTTTCCATCATCAATTCGCTGAGCAGCAGTCTGTACCTGATTCCGGGCGGCGGCTATGACCGTCTGGATCTGGATTTTCTGGAAAAAAAGTGGCAGCCGAACGTTTTCGAAACGCAGGAGCGAACCTGGGAGCTTCCGCGGTGGTCGAGCCGGACGCTGGGAGCCTGCTACATGCTGTGGAACGATTATGCATCGCAGGATGGAAATGAAATTACGGAGGACGGGCTGTTTGAGCGGTTCGCAGAGCCGCTGGACATCCTGGCACGGAAGTTGTGGAAATAAAGAAAAGGAGAGAAAGAAAATGAAAATCATATCAGCTGTTGTATACAAACCGCAGCTTCAGACTGCTCTGGAAAAAAAGACTGCGGACGTATTTTGCAAAAATTTAAAAAAACGAAGCGGTGTTTCTTTACTGCAGTCTAAAACGTCTGGAAAAATCAGCATAGAGTTTTATAAAGAGGACAGCTGCAGCGAGGAGGTCAAAGCGCTGTTTGACGGCATCACTGTGCCGGGCAAAGAGGGCTTCCGGATCCGGGTCATCGACAACCCGGACGGCAGCGGGCGCATCGTTGTGCTCGGAAAAGACGAGCGCGGTGAGTTTTACGGGATGGCGCGGCTTTTGAGAAAAGCAATTGTAAAAAAAGGCAGCATTGAAATTCCGGACGAGCTGGACAGCCTGAGCATGACGCCGCAGTATCCGCTGCGGGGACATCAGCTGGGCTACCGGGACAAAAACAATACCTACGGCGCATGGTCAAAAAAGGAATTCGAGGCGTATATCGAGGATCTGGCGCTGTTCGGAGCAAACGCCATCGAGCTGCTTCCGCCGAAGACGGACGACCGTTTGTATTCCGCACTTTTCCCGGAAGATCCGATGGAGCTGATGTGCGAGGTTTCCAAAATCATTCATTCCTATGGCATGGACGTCTGGTTGTGGTATCCGAATGTCGGACGCGATTATCATGATTTTGGGTGCATCGACCGGGAGATGGAAGAACGCCGGAGGGTCTTTTCTGCAATTCCTTATCTGGATGCAATGCTGGTTCCGCTGGGGGATCCCGGTTCCCTCTGGCCGACGGATGCGATGCGTCTGACAGAGCATTTTGTGGAAATTCTGCACGAATATCATCCGGAAGCGGGCGTATGGGTTGCACCGCAGCATTTTCAGCCGGAGCCTGGCTGGTACGATACTTTTTATGAAGAAATCGCAAAGGAGCCGGACTGGATTACCGGTGTGTGCTTTGCGCCCTGGGAGCAGGACAGCATCGAAGAGCTGTATGAGAAGCTTCCCGAAAAATATCGTGAAAACATTCGGAACTATCCGGATATTTCCCACAATTCGAACTGTCAGTTCCCGGTGGAAAACTGGGATATGGCGTTTGCACTGACGAGCGGACGGGAGGGCTACAATGCGCGTCCGGAAAAAATGAAAGCGATTCACAATATGTTAGAGCCGTATACCATCGGTTCGATCACCTATTCCGAGGGTATCCATGATGACGTCAACAAGATCCTCTGGGCGGATCAGGATTTTGACAGCTCGGTGACGGCAGAGGAAACGATGGCGGATTATGCAAACCTGTTTATCGATTCGGAAACCTCTGAGCAGGTTGCGGAATTTTTGATGGACGTGGAGCATAACTGGGATGGCCCGGTTCTGGAAAACGACGGAATCGATGCACTGTATGAATCCTTTACAGCATTCGATAAAACCGTATCGAAACAGGTGAAAAACAATTACCGCTATCAGATGTTAAAGCTGCGGATTCTGACGGATTACTGGACGAAACAGAAATATGCAAAGGATCAGGAGCTGGAGCAGCAGGCGCGTGCGGTGCTCGACCTGGCGGATATTACCGGAAGCGAAGCAGTTATCCGGGAGGCGCGGACGATCCTGAATCTTTCCAGGGACGTTCCGGCAGCGGAGGATGTGCTGTTTGAAATGCTGAAGCTGGCAGACAGCCTGCGGAATTTGTGCGGTATTCAGCTGACCGAAAACCATCACGGCGGGCAGTGCTGGATTCGCGGCGCGTACCTGCAGACGAGAAGCATGCCGTTAAACGATTATCAGTATTTGATGCAGAGCTTCAAGCGGATTGAAAAGATGCAGAACGAAAAGAACAGATGCGCAGCGCTGCATCAGCTGAACCTGCGTCAGGATCCCGGCGACGGAAACCAGTTTTGCGCGCCCGGCACTTACGAAGGCTTTTCACATGTTTCCGTATGGCACAGCTGGGAGGAAGATCCCGGATATTTAAAAACTCCGTTCATCGATCACAGCGTGTATACAATGGTCGGCCTGCTGCATGAGATCGACGGCTGGTACCACGAGTTCCCGATGCCGCTGACCTGGGCGCTGAATGTGACGGTGCTGTATGGAACGCCGCTGGAAATGACGTTTACCGGACTTGATCCGGAAGCTTCTTATGGGATGAAGGTATTTTATCCGAATTCGTTTTTCCGGGCATTTGTGGGACAGACCGCGCTGAAGGATGAAACACTGGTCAATATCCGTGCCGGAAAAGTCCTGCTGGCAGATCGGATTGCGCAGAATCCGAACGGAAAATCTGTCCGCCGGGAGATCGAGGCTGGAAGAGAGCCGTTCTGGGAATACGACCTGCCGAAGGAATCCTATCAGGACGGCACGCTGAAAGTCCGTTGGGAGGTTTACGATACCTTAAAGGCGCTGGCAGTCAGCGAAGTATGGATTATGAAAAAAGAATAAACAATAGAATGCAAAAAAACCGGTCTTTTATGACCGGTTTTTTATTTCATAGGAAAATGCGTCCTATGAAATAAAAACGCTCCGCGAGGATGCGCACTCGGCGCAGGGGTAGATGGTTGCCGAAGCAACCGCGCCTCGGCGCGAGAATGTGCCAAGGCACATTCTTTTTTTAGTGGCAGAGATATCAAAGGCTCAGAAAAGGGCAGCTTTTTGTCTTGCTTCACGGCGGCGTTTGTATTCTGCCTTGTCGAGGGGGACAATCATGCCGCAGCTTTCGCACAGGATGCCGCGTTGTTTTTCAAGACTGACGATGGGGATAAAGAAAAGTGTTACCTGATCGAGCTGGCGGCAAAGGGTTTGGGGAGCATCATGTCCGCAGTTTTTACAGATCGCATGTCCCCATGCGCCTTCCCGCTTGAATAAGGTTCTGGTTCCGTAAGTGATCACCATTGCATACCTCCGTTTACAGACTGTTTCAGCATATCCAGTGCAGTGTTAAAGCTTTTAGATGTATTCGGGCAGGCTGCAACAAGGATCCGCTGTCCATTCTTGAGCTCCAGAGCAATGTAATTGGATGTTGTAGGCTGGCCGTTCACCATGTTGCATTTAAAAACATTATAAAACTGATCGAGGGGGTATACAGAAAAACCATACTGCAAATTGGAAAAGTCAAGGAGATAATGGGGAGAGACAGCGAGACCTAATCTGTCATAAAAAGCAGCGCCAGTTGACTGGAAATCCTGACAGAGTGGTTCGAACTCACCGTCTTGCATAAGCTCCTGAATACGGGTCTGAATGTGATTGCTGTTTTTCCGGAAGGAGATCAGGACGATCACACTGAGGATGAAAAAGACTGCAGAAAATATAAAGAGCACAAGGCTGCTGCCCATCAAAGGTGCGGTGGTATCGAGATAATGATCACCCAAGGTTTGCTCATAGTCGGAAAGGGAGAGCTCAAAGCCGTTGTTATTAAAGTAGTCTACAAGGTATCCGGCAAGCTTTTTGGGGATCTTCTTGCTTTGACCGACAGCAGTCTGAGGAACCATTGCTTTCAGATCGGCATCGGAAATGGTTTCATTGTAAACCGGAAAGGGACAGGAGTTTTCGGTGCTGATGATAGACCAGTAACCTTTGTCGTTTTCGGCAACATAATATTTCTTTACAGTCCTTCCGTCAGAGGTTTGCTCTGCGAAGGGGCCCATAACATAGACGATATTGAGGGAAGCATAGCCGCCGGAGGTCGGGTCAAAGGGCTGATCCTTGTGGGGGATCATAAAAATGCCGAACAGCAGAAAGAAGGCAGCAGCAATCAGCAAAACCGCGGGGACAGTCCGGTTTGTTTTTCCCATTTTAAGCAAGTTCTTTTTAAAATCTTCCATTAACGATAACTCTCCTCCCAGAGCTGAAATCGTGTGGGATTTCAGATTGATCTGTGTCATAGGAACAGCATAACAAGTTCATAACGGAAGATAAAGCAAGAAATTTAAGCTGTGATATCAGTTTTTTTAGATAAACAGCTCGATCAGGAAAACCAGTGCGCAGCAGATCACGGATACCGGAAATAATCCGGCGCCGAGCCATGCGGCGATGATTCCGGCGATCAGGGCAACTGCACCGGAAATCGGCGACTGCGTTGCGTGCAGGATGGCTGGAAAGGTCATCACAGCGAGCGTAACATAAGGCACATAATAAAGAAACGACTGGATAAATGTGTTGCGGATCGGTTTGCGGATCAGCGTCAGCGGAAGGACGCGGATTGTATAGGAAACCAGCGCCATGACGGCGATATAAAGCACATTACGACTCATGTTCGGATTCCTCCTGTGTACTTTTGAGCGGGAAAAAAATTGCTGCAGCGGCGGAAATCAGCACGGTAAGCAAAATCGTGCGGGTTCCGTCGGACAATGCAGAGATTCCGGGCACATAACTGCCGAAAAAGCTCAACGCAAAGCTGATGACGATCAGGACAGCAACGACTTTATTTTTCCGTGCCGGGGGGATGATGATTGCGAGGAACATGCCGTAAAGGGCGACGCTGAGCGCACTGACAGCGCGCAGCGGAAGCGCATTTCCTGCCATGATGCCGAAGGCTGTGCCGAACGCCCATGCAGGAGCGGCAAGCAAAATCGCACCATAGGTATAGAACGGATTCAGGCAGCCGGGGCGGGAAATCGTGATGCCGAACAGCTCGTCCGTTACGTCATAAGCGATAATCAGTCTGTGGAAAAACGGTGTGCCAGGTGCAAAGCGCTGCGCGAGCGCACAGCTCATCAGCAGATACCGCGCATTTGCGATCAAAGTAATAAGCGCTACCTGGAAAAGTGTCGCATTGGCGGCGATTAAGGTGAACGCAGCATATTCGCCGGCGGAGGCATTGTTTAACAGACTGGCAAAAAAGCCCTGCAGCGGCGTCAGACCGGCGTTTCTTGCGGCGATGCCGAGGGAAAAGGAAACGGCAAAATAGCCCAGTGCGATGGGAACGCCGTCGCGCATGCCGTTTAAGAAAATCCTGCGGTCGAACGCCCAGGCAGGGCGGCCGGACAGCCGGGAGGTTTCGGAACTGGAAGTCATGATAATAGAAGTCCTTTCTTTGGTGCGTGTGAACTGCACACCAATGGCGTGCAGAATTTATTATAGCGCACCCTGTCTTTGAAAAAAAGAGGAAAAAACTGAATTTACATAGAAAATAGAAGGTTTTTTTCTACAGGAAATGATTGACGGAAAGGAAGAAAGAGACTACTATAGAACAGATAAAAATTTATAGGAGGTTCATAATGGAGGAGAAAAGTGTGGCAATTAAAGACGCCAGAACACTTGGTGTACCGAAGATGCTGCTGTTAGGTCTGCAGCATATGTTCGCAATGTTTGGTGCGACGATTTTGGTACCGATTCTGGTCAACAACTATTTTGAAGGAGAAGGGCTTTCCATTCAGGTAACCCTGATCTGCGCGGGTCTGGGAACTCTGTTCTTCCACCTGTGCTCCAAGCTGAAGGTACCGGCTTTCCTTGGTTCGTCCTTCGCATTCCTGGGCGGTTTTGCTACGGTAGCAAATCTGAACACCGGAATTTTCGCAGACATGACCATGGGAGAAAAGTTGCCTTATGCCTGTGGCGGTATTGTTGTAGCTGGTTTGTTGTATCTGGTGCTTGCCCTGGTCATCAAGCTTGCAGGTGTACATCGCGTTATGCATTATCTGCCGCCTGTTGTAACCGGTCCGATTATCATCTGTATCGGTCTGTCCCTTGCACCGTCTGCAATCTCCAACGCATCGACCAACTGGCTGATCGCTCTGATTGCACTTGGAACCATTATCGTATTTAACATCTGGGGAAAAGGAATGTTCAAAATTATCCCGATTCTAATGGGCGTTGTGGTTTCCTATGTTGTTGCAGCTGTTTTAAATGCAATTGGCCTGACAAATCCGGACGGAAGCGCTATCCTGGATTTCTCCAACATTGCATCTGCATCCTGGGTTGGCCTGCCGCCTTTCCAGCTGTGCAAATTTAACCTGACTGCAATTTTAGTTATGGCTCCGATCGCGCTTGCTACCATGATGGAGCACATCGGCGATATGTCCGCGATTTCCGCAACAGTCGGCGAAAACTTCATCGCTGATCCCGGTCTGCACCGCACTCTGGTAGGCGACGGTCTTGCAACCGCTCTGTCCGCTCTGGTTGGCGGTCCTGCAAACACCACCTACGGTGAGAACACCGGCGTTCTGGAATTAAGCCATGTACATGATCCCCGAGTGATCCGTATTGCAGCTGTATTCGCAGTAATCTTAAGCTTTATTCCGAAGATGGCTGATGTAATCGGCTCCATGCCGTCCGCAATCATCGGTGGCGTAAGCTTCATGCTGTATGGTATGATTTCCGCAATCGGCGTCCGTAACGTAGTAGAGAACCATGTAGACCTGACCAAGTCCCGCAACCTGGTTATCGCAGCAGTAATCCTGGTATGCGGCCTGGGCTTCTCCAGTGGTCTGACCTTTACGGTATTCGGTACATCCATCACGCTGACCGGTCTTGCAATCGCAGCGCTGGCAGGTATTATCCTGAATGCAATTCTGCCTGGCAATGACTATGAGTTTGGTAAGGATTTAAAGGGTGATATCAACAGAGGCGTTACCCTGAAACCCAATCCGGAAGAAATTAAGTAAAAATCGAAGGCGCGCCTCCGTTATAAGAGGTGCAAAGGAACAGCCCCGGCAGTTTTCAAACAATAGAATGCACGCTCTGCGAGCATTCTATTGTCATGAATAAAAACTGTCGGGGCTGTTTTTTGTTTCATGGGAAAATGAGTCCTATGAAATAAAAACGCTTCGCGAGAATGTGCCAAGGCACATTCTTTTTTACATCAGCTTACGGAATAATGCGGTCAGATCTTCGATGCTTGCATCCTTCGGGTTGCCGGGTGCGCATGCATCTGCATGGGCAGATTCTGCCAGGAACGGAAGATCCTCTTCCTTGATGGCTTCGAGCTTGGACGGAATGCCGACATCCTCGGAAAGCTTGCGGACAGCATCGACCGCAGCTTTACGGTAAGCAGCCTGATCCATCTGATCAACGCCTTCTACGCCCATTGCGCGTGCGATTTCACGGTATTTTTCACCGGTGCAGTCTGCGTTGTATTCCATAACGATCGGAAGCATCATTGCGCATGCAACGCCGTGAGGGGTGTCATAAACAGCGCCCAGGGTGTGTGCCATGGAATGAGCGATGCCGAGACCGACATTGGAGAAGCCCATGCCTGCGATATACTGACCAAGAGCCATGCCTTCACGGCCTTCTTTGGTGTTAGCAGCGGCATTACGCAGGGATTTGGAAATGATTTCGATTGCCTTTAAGTGGAACATATCGGTCATTTCCCATGCAGCCTTGGTGGTGTAGCCTTCGATTGCGTGGGTCAGAGCATCCATACCGGTAGAAGCGGTCAGGCCCTTTGGCATGGAGGACATCATATCGGGATCAACGACTGCGATGATCGGCATGTCGTGGGGGTCAACGCATACGAATTTGCGCTTGCGCTCTACGTCGGTGATAACGTAGTTGATGGTAACCTCTGCAGCGGTGCCGGCAGTGGTAGGAACAGCGATAATCGGAACGCAGGGCTTTTTGGTGGGAGCAACGCCTTCGAGGCTGCGGACGTCTTCAAATTCCGGGTTGGCGATGATGATGCCGATGGCCTTGGAGGTATCCATAGAGGAACCGCCGCCGATTGCGATGATGTAGTCAGCGCCGGAAGCCTTGAACGCTGCAACGCCGTTCTTTACGTTTTCGATGGTCGGGTTTGCTTTGATATCGGAGTAGATTTCATAAGCAAGACCTTCGCGGTCTAAAATATCCGTTACTTTTGCGGTTACGCCAAACTTGATCAGATCCGGATCGGAACATACAAATGCTTTCCGGAAAGCATGAGCCTTTGCTTCGTTTGCGATTTCTTCGATTGCGCCAGCTCCGTGATAGGAGGTCTGGTTGAGCATAATTCTGTTTGCCATTGGAAAAACCCCTTTCTTTCGATCGATTTTTGATAATTTCATTGTAATACAAAAAAGGAAAGAAAAAAAGGAAATTTTTATAAAATCGACATTATTCTAATGGGAAAAAGGAAGAAATGCTATTAAAATTTACCAGAATTTGCTTTCTTTTCAAAACTTTTTTAGCTTTGTTGACAATCTACGATTCTGCAGATGGAAATCCCTTTTTGCAGTTTTTAGAAGCTGCGTCGTCCGGTGCTTGGGGGGTGCAGCAAAAGCGTCTGGAATATTCCAGGTTTGCCTGAATCAGGTTGTATTCCAGTAAAAGACGGAGCGTGCAGGAGAGACATTCGGGAGATTTGGCGTGCGCTTCGCACACGTCCTTGAAAGAGTGGGACAGATTCAGAATATCCAGAGAAGAGACTGCCATGCAGATCACCTGAAACGCTCCGTTTCTATATAGTATGGCGCGCGTGCCGCCGGGGTGCGCAAACCGCTGCGGTGGATACCTCTTCTTTCCGGATAAAAACAGCGATGACAAGACTTTCCTGCTTGCATCCTGCCCTACAGATGATAAACTGGGAGTAAGAATCGAAAGGGACAGGAGGCACACAGCATGAACCTAAATCCGCTTGCGGCAGAGGAGCAGTTTTTAAACCCATTGGATCGCGTCAACGGATTCGATATCCGTCCGGGGTTATATGAAATCAACGGAGCGACTTCCTTCGGAAGCTGCGTCAACTTTACAATTCATTCTCAGAATGCGGTTTCCTGTGAGCTGCTGCTGTTTCACAGAGGGGAAAAAGAGCCTTACGGGACGATTCCTTTTCCGGAAAATTACAGGATCGGGCGGGTATATTCGATGATCGTGTTCGGTCTGGATATTTACGATTTTGAGTACGCCTATCGGATGGACGGGCCGAACGTCCCGGAAAAAGGGCTGATTTATGATAAAACAAAAGTGCTTTTGGATCCGTATGCACGGGCGGTGACGCAGCAGAGCATCTGGGGAAAAGAGCCCGACCGGGAGAAGGGTTATCATGGGCGGGTGGTGTTCAACGATTTCGACTGGGGTGACGCCAGAGAGCCGAAAAAGCCGATGCAGGAGCTGATTATTTATGAGATGCATGTGCGCGGTTTTACAAAGCATGCCTCCTCGGGCGTGCAGTTTCCGGGAACGTTTGAGGGTATCCGGGAAAAAATCCCTTACCTGAAGGCGCTTGGCATCACTGCGGTTGAGCTGATGCCGGTGTTTGAATTCGACGAGACGATGGGAAAACGTGAAATCGGCGGCAGGACGCTTCTGGATTACTGGGGCTACAACACGGTTGGATTTTTTGCACCGAACACAGGATACACGGCGCGTCAGGAGTATAACCGGGAAGGGACGGAGTTTAAAAATCTCATCCGGGAACTTCACCAGAACGGAATCGAAGTCATTTTAGACGTGGTGTTCAATCATACCGCGGAGGGAAACGAGCAGGGACCGTTTTTTGAATTTAAGGGAATCGACAACCGGATTTATTATATGCTGACGCCAGAGGGAAACTATTATAATTTCAGCGGATGCGGAAATACGTTAAATTGCAACCATCCAGTCGTACAGCAGATGATTCTGGAATGCCTGCGGCATTGGGTAATTCATTATCGGGTGGACGGTTTTCGCTTTGACCTTGCGAGCATTTTGGGACGAAACGAGGACGGGACGCCGCTGTTACAGCCGCCTCTGCTTCGGAATCTGGCGGAAGATCCGGTGCTGAAGGACGTCAACCTGATTGCGGAGGCATGGGATGCGGGCGGTTTGTATCAGGTCGGAAATTTCCCGGCGTGGAACCGGTGGGCGGAGTGGAACGGCAAATACCGGGACGAGCTGCGCAGCTTTTTAAAAGGAGAGTACTGGTTCGCTGTACAGGCAGCAAAGCGGATTACCGGCTCTCCGGATCTGTACGGCGGGCAGTATCGGGGCTACAATTCGTCAATCAATTTTCTGACCTGTCACGACGGCTTTACGCTGTACGACCTGTATTCTTATAATGAAAAACATAACGAGGAAAACGGCTGGAATAATACTGATGGTGCAGATGATAACCGGAGCTGGAACTGTGGGTACGAGGGAAAATCCGACAACCCCGGAATAGAAGCGCTTCGGAAAAGAATGATCAAAAATGCCTGTGCGGTGTTACTGTGCAGCCGCGGAACGCCGATGTTTCTGGCGGGAGACGAATTTTGCAATACGCAGTTTGGCAACAACAACGCCTACTGCCAGGACAACGAAATTTCCTGGCTGGACTGGTCGCTGTTGGAAAAAAATAGAGAAATTTACGAATTTTTCCGGTATATGATTGCATTCCGCAAAAAACACTCTGCAATCCGCGGAGAATGCAGTCCGTCCGGGCTTGGGTTCCCGACGGTCAGCGTCCATACGAATCAGCCCTGGGACAATAATGTGACCCAGGAAAGTAAATTCCTGGGCGTGATGTTTGCGGGGGCGGTTCCGGCCGGAAGCAGCCAGAAAACAGGACGAAATCAGGAAAACGCGTGGAGTCAGGAAGCAGAGAGACGCCGGAAATCTGTGTGGAGCTTAGAAATGGAGCGAACCCGGGAATTGGAAACGGAAGATCTCGTGTACCTGGCGGTCAATGTTTTCTGGGAGGATCAGCAGTTTTTTCTGCCGAAGCTTCCAAACGGCTTTGTATGGAGGCTTGCGGTCAATACGGACCAGCCGGAAATGCCCGAAAAGGAGTCACAGATGACTGTCATTGACAGTGAATTTATCCTGAAACCGCGCAGCGTCGCCGTTTTTGTGGGAGGCCCATCCTTTTAACAAAATGCCGCGAAATGGAAAGAAAAGCTGATGATGTCTCCACATTATAAGCCAAACATTTCGCGGCAGATTTTTTTCCCGGTCTCTGTGCGGAAAATGTTGTCATAGGTCGCCCGGATATGGGCTGTGTCCGTGTTTCCTTCAAAGAGGTTGACCAGAAAATCCGCCTCCACCAGAATCTGATAATCGAGACCGTCGATGCCGGTATAAGTATGATGATGACCGACTAAAAAGCTGACGCGCTCTATCACATCTTTTTCAAATCCCAGCTCGGAGAGCATCTGCTCTGCCAGGGCAGGACCTTCTTTTTCCTGCAATTTTCCGTTTCCGTCTCCGTATTTTTCCAGACACAGCCGGATGCCGATATCGTGCACGATGGCGGCAGCTTCCGTAATGAACAGTGTTTTTTCATCGAGATGCTCGGAAACAGCGATCGTCTTTGCAAAGCTGTGCACCTTCAGAAAATGCTGAATGCGCCCCGGGCAGCCGTGATCGTAGGAAATCATTTTTAAAATAAGCGGTTCTAAAGTCATACAAATTTCCCTCCTTTGTGTGATACATAAGTCAGTTAAGAACATCATAGCGCGGTTTTCCTGATAATTCAAGCGCAGGAAAACGGTTGACAGTTCTCTGCGGATAAACTAGGATGAAAGAAAGATGTAGGTACATCCATTTTGAAAAACTATCGTGCAGGAAAGTCCCTGCAACTCAAATTCAGGAGGACGATTGCGATGGATAAAACCGAACGGAAAATGACGAAAATTGCGCGGGAGTTAAATAAGCTGACGGTACAGGCGATGAAGGAGAAAGGAATCGGGACGGCGGAGTTCGATTTTATCCATCTGGTGCGGCACCATCCCGGCATCACACAGGCGCAGCTGCGGGAAGAATTAAAGATCGACAAGGGAGCTGCGGCGCGCCGGGCGGCAAGCCTGGAAGCGAAGGGCTACCTGATTCGCCGGGACAATCCGGAGGACAAAAGAAGTCAGCTTTTGTATGCGACAAAAAAGGCGGAAGGGCTGAAAAACTCCAAGGTCAGCATTGAATCGACGTTTTATGAGTGGCTGATGGAGGAACTGGACGAATCAGAAACCGAGCACTTTTGCGAAATGCTGGATCGACTGTATCTGAGATCGAAAAAAGAAAGCCGGTCTGGATTTTTGCAGGTAAAGGAACGGATGGACAGGGGAGAAAAGGATGGCTGAAGGGACGACGATGTGCGACAGGAAAGAATCGGGAATCCGGACTGCCGGGAGAAAACCGGATCAGATCGGAAGCTACTTTGTGACGGAGTGGAAGCCGCTGCTTGCGGTGACGGTTTCCGGCCTGATTTATAATATCGGACTGCTCGCGGGGCCGTGGTTTGAAGGACGGCTTGCACAGTGCCTGCTGGATGTATTTACAGGGAAAAAAATTTTTACCGATATGCTGCTTTTGGTGTGCGCGTATGTGGCAGTGATCGGATTCGTGCAGGGCGCGCGCTACATCAAGCGGTTTTATGTGCGCCGGTTTGCGAACGATATCAACCGGGGCATGAAGCAGGTGCTTTACGGGAATCTGGTACATAAAAGTGTAGGTGAGCTGGAAAAAGAGGGGGCCGGAAGCCTTCTGACAAAAGCGGTGTCTGACGTGGATGCGTGCGTAGAGGGAATCCGGAAGTTTACGACGGAGATTTTTGATACCGGTATTGCGCTGCTTGCCTATGCTGCGATGCTGTTGTGGTACGACTGGCGGCTTGCACTGCTGTGTCTGTTGTTCCCGCCGTTTTCCTGTTTGATGGCGGAAAAGATGAAAACCGTGGTAGAGCGCAGCAATGCCGCATATAAGGAGAGCGCCGGACGCTTGAATACAGCGACGCTGGACCGCGCGGGCAACGCGGTGACTTATCGGATTTACGGCTGTGAAAAACAGCGCAGCGGCATGTATGAAAAACAGCTGGACGATTACGAAAAAACAGCAGTCCGTGCAGGAATGCAGGTCGTAGCGATGCCTCCGCTGTATCAGGTGATTTCCATGGGAAGCACCGTGCTGATTTTGTATTTCGGTTCGAAAAATGTGTTAAACAGCGGATGGACGGTTTGGAACATCGCAGCGTTTACGACATTTTTATCCTGCTATGGAAAGCTTGCGGTCAAGTCCTCGAAGGCGGCGAAGCTGTTTAACTCCGTACAGAAAGCGAACGTTTCGTGGAAAAGAATCCGTCCGCTGCTGACAGAGCCTCCGGAAGAAACAGAAGAAAAAACAGCCGGGGCGGTCAGCCTGAAGCTGGATCAGGCGGGCGGCGCATATCCGGGCGGAAAGCAGATTTTTGACGGATTGACGATAAGTGCAAAGCCTGGACAGATCATCGGGATCACGGGTCCTGTTGCGTGCGGTAAATCGACGCTTGGTAAAATTTTTCTGGGAGAAGTGCCTTATACCGGACATGTTTTGTTAAACGGGAAAGAATTATCTGAATATTCAGACAAAGAACGCAGGAGCATGGTCGGATGGCAGGGACACGATCCGGAGCTTTTGGCGGACAGTGTCCGAAACAATGTCGCGCTCGGAGAGGAGCAGATCGACGTCGGCAGGGAGCTTTCGCGCGTCTGCCTGGGCCGGGAAGTGTCCGAAATGGAAAACGGCATCGATACACTGGTCGGCAGCCGCGGCGTGCGGCTTTCCGGCGGGCAGCAGGCGAGAACGGCGCTTGCACGGACGCTGTCCCATGCAAAGCCGCTGATCGTTCTGGATGACCCGTTTGCGGCGCTGGATCGGAATACGGAGGAGGAGATTTTCCGGGAATTAAAAGCGATGTCAAAGGATCGGATTATCCTGCTGATTTCGCACCGCCTGTATTTGTTTGATCAGACGGATCAGGTCATCTGGATGGAAAACGGACAGACGCAGACAGGAACGCACGAAAAAATGCTGCAGATCGTTCCGGAATATGCAAATTTGTGCAAGGTATGGAAGGAGGGAGCAGACCATGCGTGAGCGTTTGAAAAAAACGATGCCGTCAAAGGCGCATCATGAAATTCTCACTGCGGTGGGATCGATCTGCACACAGAATCTTCTGCTTCCGATTGCATTGGTCATCACCGTAGTCGGCGCAGTCGTCACTGCACTTGTGCCGCCGCTGATTCTGGAAAAAATCGTGGACGGGCTGACTGCGGGAAATCCGATGGCGATTGCACAGGCATTTTCCTATTTCGGCGTGACAGCACTGGCGGGATTGCTGGAATCTACGCGGGAAAGCCTTTTGATCGTATTCGGACAGAAGCTGACTCACGGTCTGCGCAGTCAGATGTGCGAAAAGCTGTCGCAGCTGTCCGCAGATACGTTGAGTAAAATGGACGCAGGAACGATCGCATCCAGGTTCGTCGGAGATGTTGATACGCTGGAAACGCTGTTTACCTCCGGTATCATCAGCATGTTTGCAGACGCTTGCACGATGATCGGTATTTACGCAGTGCTCTGGCAGAAAAACCGCGGACTTGCGATTACTCTGCTGGCGATTCTGCCGCTGATCGCACTGTTTACAAGACATGTTCAGAAAAAAATGCTGGCTGCGCAGATGGACAGCAGAAAGGCTGCTGCGCGGACGTCGGGTCTTGTGCCGGAGACGATTCATTGCATTCGGATGATCCATGTTTTTGGAAAAGAAGGCTTTATGCGCAAACGTTATGACCGTACGCTGCAGGAGGGATATGCTGCGATGGAGCGTACAAATTTTTACGATGCACTGTATTCTCCGGTTATTTTGATTACAGATGCGCTGGTGACGGGCGTTGTCATGCTGCTGTCGGCTTCGTCCGGCCCGGAGGTCAGAATGTTTTTCGGCATGTCAGTCGGTACGGCGGTTGCGGTAATTTCCTATATTTCAAGAATCTTTTCCCCAATCGAAAGCATTGGTATGGAAATCCAGACGATCCAGGAGGCGCTGGCAGGCGCGAAGCGTGTCGGAGAATTTCTGGAGCTGCCGACGCGGCTGGAAACCTCCGGGGAGGCGGGAGAAAAAGTGATGGTAGAACTTGGCAGAGCCGGCTCGGTCTCTGGTTCGGATTATGCTGCGGCCGCTGGTTCGGATCGCGCTGCGGCCGCTGAGCCGGCAAAATCGCCTGCGGTCGCATGCATTTCCCTGGAAGATGTCAGCTTCGGCTATGAAGAGGAAAAGATGGTTCTGAAGCATTTGAGCTTCGAGATAAAAACCGGCGAGCAGGTAACGATGACCGGGCGCACCGGCGCAGGAAAGAGCACAATTTTTAAATTGCTTTTGGGGCTGTATCGTCCGCAAAAGGGCTGTGTAAAAATATATGGACAGGACGCTTATCTGCTTCCGGACAGTATCAGACGGCGTCTGTTTGGCTGCGTGGAGCAGAGCTTTAAGCGGGTTCCCGGAACCGTTCTGGAGCAGATTACGCTTTCTGATCCGATGATTTCCAGAGAGGATGCGGTCGAAGCGGCGAAGCTGGCAGGACTGCATGAAGTGATTGCCGGAATGGAGCAGGGGTATGATACGCCCTGCACGGATGCACTGTTTTCACAGGGACAGTGGCAGCTTTTGTCCATTGCCCGGGCGGTTGCAGCGAAGCCGTCGATTCTGCTGCTGGATGAAATCACGGCGAACCTCGATGTAGGCACAGAGCAGGAGGTTTTGTATGCGCTCAGGCGCGCCGGAGAAAACCGGACGGTGGTTTCCATTTCCCACCGTTTGTATGAAAAAATGGGCGGTAGGGAGCTTGTAATCGGGTAACCAGACATCGTCGCAAAATACAATATTCCGCGCAAAGCCACAACCGGTCGCCTCAGCGCGGCATATTTCTCCTCCTTTCTGCGCACGTTTTTTGCGCATGTCGAGTTTGTGTCAAGTGAGCGCAGACACAAATCTCGCGATTGAAAAATTTTATTTTTCAATCTTTGCCCTCTATGCAGCGGAAACCTTCTTGTCTTTTGCTACAAGAATGATATACTGGGACTGAAATGATGTCGGGATCAAAAAGGTCTTTTGTCTCCTATGATACCGGATCAGGCATAAAAGCGATGACAGACAGGAGTGGTATACGATGGACATGCAGGAGAAATACAGACAGCAGTTGGATATTTCCTATTCCTATCATCTGGCGAAACGGATGGAAAAACACCGCACCAACGAAGAACTCGGCTATCGGACGGCGGGGTCGAAGGCAGAGCTTGCAACCGGGGAAATGCTGGAGCAGGAGATGCACACAATCGGTTTTCCGATTATCCATAAGGATGCGATTACAGTAGATGCGTGGGAATTTGAACGCGCGAAAATGACTTTTTTAAACGAAAAAGGCGAAGAGGAAACGATACAGCTTGGCGCGTATCAGACGAATTTTGTGACGGACGGACCGGAGTGCTACTCGGTTGTGTATGCAGGCAGAGGAACTCTGCAGGATTATGAAGGAATGGATGTGACCGGAAAGCTCGTATTGGTGGATATCAACCAGCGGGATGAGTGGTGGATCAATTATCCGGTTTATCAGGCGCATTTAAAAGGCGCGGCAGCTGTCATTGCTGCGCAGACGGGCGGCTACGGAGAGGTAGACGAACGCGCACTGAACGCACAGGATATCGCGGGACCGTCGGATGCACCGGCATTTTCGATTGCCCGGCACGATGCAGATCAATTGAAAAAAATGCTGCAGGGCCGCAGTGAGGTAAAGGTGCTGTTTGACGCTTCGACAAAGGTGATCCCGGCACAGACGACCTATAACATCGTCGGGGAGATTCCCGGAAAAACGCACCCGGAGCGCAGAATTATGCTTTCCGCACATTACGATTCCTATTTTGACGGTTTTCAGGATGATAATACCGCGATTTCGATGATGCTTTCGATGGGAAAAACGCTGCTGGAAATTGGATATCAGCCCGAAAATACGCTGATGTTCTGCTGCATGGCGTCCGAGGAATGGGGCGTGGCGGATTCGCAGTTCGACTGGTCGACGGGCGCGTATGAACAGGTATTTACGGTGCATCCGGAGTGGCGGGGAAGCGTGATTGCCGACCTGAATTTTGAACTCCCTGCGCTGGCACACGGGACGCGGGCGAGGATTCGGAGCACGTTCGAATACGTTTCTTTTCTGGAAGAATTTCTGGAAGAGCTGCCGAGCCTGACCGGAGCATATCCGGAGGAAACGAGGATTACCGCGCCGATTGAAACCTGGTCGGACGATTTTTCCATTGCGATTGCCGGAATCCCGTCGATGGTAAATGATTTTACGGGCGGAAGCTTTATGGAAACGAACTATCATTCACAGTTCGACAACGACGGCTTTTACGATGAGGATGTTTATCGGATGCACCATGAGCTGTTTGGACTTTTGCTGATGGCGATTGACCGTACGGTTGTTGTTCCGCTGGATTTTTCCAGAGTATTCCGAAAAGCAAGGGAGCGGCTGGACAGCGAATGGTGTGAAAAAACCGGCGCGGACGGACAGCGGCTGTTGCGGGTATTGGAGCAGGCAACGGCGACGGCGCAACAGCTGTATGCAAAGGTAGAGAAAACGAACCGGAACGCGAGGCACTCTGACGCATCGGCGGCTGGTGTGGAAAATGCATCTGGACTGTGCGTAGCGGAGACTGACGATGCCGGGGCGGTGAACGGAGATTTTATCGCATGTGTGCAGGGAACGGACACTGCTGCAGAAGTACCTGCGGCAGACACCCGGAAGCTGGAACGAGCGCTTTTACAGGTTTTCCAGCAGGAGCAGGATGCCTATGTGCGGATCGACTGGTATGGAAACGTGTTGTTCCCGCATGGAATTTTGCAGGATCGTTTGCAGCTTCTGGAAGGTGCGGTGCGCAATCTGAAAGAGGGAAGGCTTTCGGCGGCACTGCGCAAGCTGTATGAGATCGACAGCAACCGGTACGCATTTTTGTTTGAAGAAGAGGTTTATCGACATTTTACATCGTATGCATTGGATCAGAGTGCAGATCGGCTGAAATGGGGAACCGGAAGAATTATCGGGTTTGAAAACTTTTTCCCGGTTGTGACCGGACTTCTGGAAAAAGAAAAGACGGACTGCAGTGATTTTACGGAAGAAATTGCACAGCTGGAGGCTGCATATGAGCGCCAGAGCGATTTGTACCGGAAAGAAATCGATACGCTGTGCGTGCAGACGGAAAGGATGGAGCGGCTTTTGAGAGAAGCCGGAGTGGAATTTTATGGACAGTGAAAAACTGTATCGGGTACAGGAAGAGGATTTGTCGAAGCTTGAGGAGCTGTTGTGCCGTTCGTTTGCGGCGGACCCGTTGTATGTGGAGCTGATTCCGGATGAAGAGGTGCGGAAACGACTGATGCCGGAGCTGTTTCAATGCGACCTGACGGAATTTTATGAGACGTGTGAAATTTTTGCAGACAGTAAGGATTTAAACGGCATATTGGTCGTTTCGGATGAAACGGAGCCGTACCATCTGCTGCATCGTTATTTTACGGAGGTGCAGGCGACGCTGCGCACGGAGGGCTATCTGATCCGGGAGGATCACAGCCTGAAGACATTTTTTAATTTCGTGCTCGGCAGGGATTACCTGAATTCCAGCTGGACGGATCAGCTGCATCAGGATCGGAGACTGCATATCATTTATCTGGCGGTTGATCCGGAAATGCAGCATCACGGAATCGCGGCGACGCTGGTGGAAGAGGCGGTTGCATATGCGGAACGCAACGATCTGATGATTTCGCTGGAAACGCACAACCCGCGTAACGTTGCGTTTTATCAGCAGTTCGGGTTTAAGGTATACGGCGTCGTGGAAAAGCATTTTTCCCTGAAACAATATTGCCTGGTGCGGGAAATCCAGGCGTAATATTCTAACAGTTCACCGCGCCATTTCATTCGCAAAAGCGCATCTTCGATGTTTTCCGCTGCTTCGCAGCACCTTTTGCTCATGAAATGGCGCTCGGCGCTCCTTTCGTAGTTTCCTGGGAGCAGATTTTCCCGCAAGTGCGAAATCTGCTCCCAGGAAGCTACGAATGAACTGTAGTACCATATTTGGATCGGCTTGAAAGTCATACCGTTTACGGTATTCCCTTTCAAGCCGATTGTGCTATATAATGAGCACGAAAGAAAAACAAGCGACGCTGAAAGCGGCATTTGTTTTTCTCGTGCCATTAGAGAACGAGCAGCCTGCGAAGCAGGCGGTAGAGCGCGCCAGCGCGGGCTCGTGATCGAAGAAGAGAAGCGCGAGCGGGGACAGCCGGGCTGTTCATCGCAAAGGGCGAAGCCGGTTGCTGATAACCGGTTCATTATGTGATAGGAAATTCCTATCACATAAAACGCTCCGCGAGGATGCGCACCTCGCGGAAATGAAGTATATGCTTCGCATACCGCTCGGGCGCGAAAGAGTCGCGAGCGACTCTTTTTCATGACATGTTGGTTTGATCTTGTTATTTCTTTTATTATTCTGATGTTTCTAGTTCAATTCTACACAAGATTCCAGGCATGTACGCAATTTTTCACAAGGAGGTGATTGAACAGCTGAATAAGGCTTATAAAAGTATATAAATTATAGGTGTATCAGCACAGACATTACGAAATTGGGATTCTAATGGAAAACTTCATCCGCATCATACTACAACAAGTGGTTATAGGTATTATTCCGATGAACAGCTCAACCAGGTAATGAATGTAAAGCCTAAAAACCGTATTATCATTGGATATTGTCGTGTTTTAAGCCACAAACAAAAAGATGATTTAGAACGACAGATTGAGATTATTGACAATACTGAAGAATCTGAGCAACAAGAACTCGTTGAAGATTTAGTACAGATAATCACAGTATTTAGCTGCAAGTTACAAGGAAAACGAGCGAATAAAGCGAAGAAACTTATCCGAGAATTGATGCAGGAGGAGACCGATGGTAAAAGCCATAAAAGTAATGTTGATCCCAAATAATGTACAAAAAACTAAGCTGTTTCAGTACGCAGGTGCTTCAAGATTTGCTTATAACTGGGCTTTGGCCAGGGAAAAGGAAAACTATGAAAAAGGTGGCAGATTTATTCCAGATACGGAGCTTAGAAAAGAATTTACAAGGCTTAGAAATTCTGATGAATATGCATGGCTGCTAAACGTTTCAAACAATGTAACTAAGCAGGCAATTAAAGATGCCTGCTCAGCCTATAAAAACTTTTTCAAGGGTTTACAACGGTACCCAAGGTTTAAGGCGAAAAAGAAATCAATGCCTAAATTCTATCAAGATAATATCAAGATACAGTTTCGTGATACGCATGTTAAATTTGAAGGATTTTCTTTCAGCAGGAAAGCTAATAAACAAAAGCTGAACTGGGTAAAACTTGCTGAACATGGACGTATTCCCACAGATGCTAAATATAGGAATCCGAGAGTATCCTTTGATGGATTGAATTGGTGGATTAGCGTATGTGTGGAATTCCCAGACTGCAGGGACAGGTCTAATCATGATGGAATCGGTATAGACCTTGGAATTAAGGATTTGGCGATATGTTCTGATGGTAATACCTACAAGAATATAAACAAAAGCCAGACTGTTAAGAAGCTTGAGAAATGCAAGCGTAGATTGCAACGCAGCGTATCTCGTAAATATGAACACAATAAGAAAGGAGGAAGTTACTGTAAAACTAACAATATAGTAAAAAAAGAAAAACTTTTACTTAAAGTAAATCACAGATTAGCAAATATCCGAAAAGATTATTTGAATCAGACCACATCTGAAATCGTAAATCGAAAACCAAGATTTATCTGTATCGAAGATTTAAACGTTAGTGGGATGATAAAAAATAGACATTTATCTAAAGCGGTTCAGAATCAGGGATTCTTTGAATTTCGTAAACAGTTGGAATACAAGTGTAATGATAGAGGTATTCAGCTCATTGTGGCTGATAGATTTTATCCATCATCCAAACGTTGTAGTTGCTGTGGGAAAATAAAAAAGGATTTGAGATTATCTGATAGAACATATAAATGTGAATGTGGAAATGTTATAGATAGAGATTTCCAGGCATCACTAAACCTAAAAGCTTATGGAGAACAATTTGCAAGCTAACACTTAAATGTTAATGCAAATATGTACGGATGCGTTAATTCGGAATTTACGCCTACGGAGAGTACAAGAACTTGTGAGTAGATAGGTATTTATGCCATCAAAAGCATACTCGTTGAAGTAGGAATGAAACATAAAAGTTTATAACTTTTTATAAGTTTTCAGTAACGGGAGAATGGACGACACACAAAAAATGGAATATGCGAGGGCGTTTCTGCAAAAGGAGGTAGAGTCGGAATTTCCTTACCCGTTTCAGATTCTGACGGAGGAGGACAGTTTTTTATTCTGCTTTAAAAATGGACGCAGGGACTGCTGCGCCCGTTTAAAGGCGACAGAAGGGATGCTCAATAAGCTCTGCAGCGGGGATAAAAAGGTGCAGAAGCAGGAAAAAGAGCGGGTGCTTCGGGTTCTTGAGGCAGCAGTGGAAGCGCAGGAAAATACGACTCTTTCAGAAAAAAGTGAGTACGGAAAAATGAAAAATATGCTGATTCTTCGTCCGCTCAATCTGGATTTTTACCGAAGCGAGCTTGTAAACGTGCCGTATATCCGCATCGGGGATGTAGCGCTGGTGCTGTACTGCGTTTTATCTCATCTGGGAGGAGATTATTTTACGACGAAGGTGTACCGGGATCAGGTTCAGAAATGGATGGTCCCCGAAGCGGAGGTAATGCGGGCGGCGCTGGTCAATACGAGCTTTTTGTATCCGCCGCGGCTGTATTCGATCCAGTGCCTGATGGGCTGGGACGGAAAGCGGTACGAGAACGGCATTTTTATGGGGGAGGACGACGAACAGAAAATCCCGCCGGGCATGCGCAGCTATCTGTTGACAAATACGCTGGAAATCAACGGAGCGATTGCCGTTTTTTATCCGGGTGTTGCGGAGAAAATTGCGCAGGATCTGGGCGGTGACTTTTATATTGCGTTCACGAGTATTCATGAGGCACAAATTCATGGCGTCGGAATGATTTCTCCGGAAATAGTGGAGTACAGTTTGCAGGAAACGAACCGGGAATGTACCAGACCGGAGGAGGTTCTGTCCAATCATGTATATCTTTACAATCAGGAGAAAAAGACATTTTCAATGCTTATGGACGGCGATTTTCTGGAGGTAGAACATGAAGAATAGACGGGGAAAGTATCTGTATTTTTGCAGCGCAGAGCAGGACAGTCTGTATGCGTTGACGCTTTTTCGGGAAAAAGAAAAACAGGGAACGTTAAACGTACAGGAGACAGGATTGCTTCTCTGCATGGAACAACGCGCCGAAGATAGCTGGATTTATTTGATGCCTGCGGCGGTCTATGCGGCTGCCAACCAGAAAGGAGCGAGAAGCTGGATGAACCGGCAGAAGCAGGAGAAAATAGATCTCTGGAATGAGAAGGGGATTGCATGGATGCGCCGATATCCGGTATTTTTGGAGCAGTTTGGATGGAAACAGCGGCGCTACGCGATTCTGGCAGCGGGAATTTTTGAGCAGCTGGAAGAGGAATCCATGGACGAGTTTGAAAAAGGGAAAAATCAGGTTTGCCATTTTTTACAGGGAAGCTGGGGATTTCTCTGGAAGCGTATGCAGCAGTGCGACAGGCTGAGTGTGCAGGAATGGAAAGAAATGAAAGCGCCGTGGAAGGATTCTGTGCGGATGGACTGCGCGATGTCCGGCATCCTTTTATTGATGGCACAGCTTCTGAAAAAAGAACTGGAAGAGCGCGACCGGCTCTGCGTGGGATTTATGAAGCTGCAGCAGTTCACACAGGAGAGCCTGCGAACAAATGGTATCGCTGCGAAGCAATCTGCAAAGGCATCGGGAGTTGAACCAGTAGATGCATGCGGTACAGAAATCCGTTCTGTGGGCGTTGATACGAATCCCACCGCGCTTGTCGAAACCGAAAAGATGGGATGGCTGTTCCAGAAATTTCGCAATCCGGAGCGCCCTGCTTATATCCATGAAAAAGGGCGGATTTCCAGTGAATGGCTGGAACAGTTGCATCAGATTATGGAGCTGGCGGGACTTCCGGCAGGAACATTTGAAGCGGTCAGCCTTTCTGTGCAGGAGGTAAACGGCCTTGTAAATCTGATGGGAGAAAAGCTGACTGCGCGCCAGTATATGACGTTTCTGATGTTGTATTCGGTGTCGCGGGAACTTGCACAGGCAGGGCGCACGGCAGCAGCGCTGCAGTTTATCCAGACATCCCGCCTGAGGGGAGCATCGCCAGCTGCGATGGGGACAGGGATGACAGCGGCGGCACTGATGTCAGGCGGGGCTGGTGCAATGGTGGCGGAGCGAAGCAGGTACGGAGTAAGAAAAATGTCAGATGCAGATGGAAATCTGGTGTCTGCAGAGCAGCCGGCTTTGTATACACAGTCCGTGCCGCAGGCGTCACAAAACAGCTATTGATCGTACGAGGTTCCTTCGGTGTAAGGCGCCTGCGGAATGGAGATTTTTACGCAAGATAGCAGAACATAAACACAAAATGACACAGGCTGCCGGCCATGACGAACAAATGAAAAATTTCGTGTAAGCCGAACATCGGATGCCGTGCGTCAAACAGCGGCAGCCTGAGCGCGTAGATAATGCCGCCTGCAGTATAGATCAGTCCGCCGGCGAGCAGCCATAAAAAGGCGTGAAGCGGAAGCAGGGAAAACAGCTGTCCCAGAACGGACAGGCAGCTCCAGCCCATTGCGATATACAAAACAGAGGAAAACCATTTTGGACAGGTGATCCAGAAGCCTTTGATAAAAATTCCGACCAGCGCGATTCCCCAGACTGCGGCAAGCAGCATCAGACCAGAGGGCTTTGGCAGGGTCAGCAGGCATACCGGCGTATAGGTCCCTGCGATCAGGACGAAAATCATCATATGATCCATTTTCCGAAAGATACGCAGAATGCGCCCGGAGCAGTTAACAGAATGGTATATCGTGCTGGCGGCATACAATAAAACCATGCTGATCATAAAAACTGTCATTGCAGTGAGGCTTTTTACACCGGAGTGGACAGCTGCGCGGACTAACAGCGGGACTGCTGCGCAGAGAGCGAGCAGCATGGCGATAAAATGGGTGAGTGCGCTTCCGGGTTCCCGAATAGTTATGTTCATAGTAGTACCTCCTCCTTACATTTGGATACAATGGAATGCGTATTTTGCGGGCATTCTGGGTCAGGGATAGCAGAATGTTCGTTTAACAAGCGATGTGGCATTACAAAATATTATACGTAGTATTTAAAACTACATGTAATATATGCAGATACTACATGAAAAGTGACAAAATGTCAAGAAGAGATGATAGAAAAAAAGTTACCGTTCACACGCACCATTCGCAAAAGCGCATCTTCGATGCTTTCCGCTGCTTTGCAGCTCTTTTTGCTCATAAAATGGCGCTCCCTTTGTACCCTTCTGAGTTCAGATTTTCGTGCAAGCACGGAATCTGAACCCAGAAGGATACGAGTGAACTGTGACATAAAAAAAGAAACGAGCAGACCGCATTAGCAAATGCCGTACGGTTCTCGTTTCCGTTTCTATACTATATGATATTTAAGATGTCGGGGTCACAAGCTCCCGA
The DNA here is from genome assembly GCF_046968865.1 of Gallintestinimicrobium sp. Taxonomy (NCBI): domain Bacteria; kingdom Bacillati; phylum Bacillota; class Clostridia; order Lachnospirales; family Lachnospiraceae; genus Gallintestinimicrobium; species Gallintestinimicrobium sp. Next base: position 122,104 of record NZ_JBKVPW010000005.1, read on the forward strand.
CCTTGATGCCTGCTTTCAATCCTCCTCAATCACCTGGATTTCCAGGTAATCGAAGTCAATTTCCTCAACAAAAGAATCCTGGCGGAAGCGTGTTTTGGCATGGCGGCGGAAATCATTGATATTGCTGTCGAGCCAGATTGGTTTGCCGAGGTCGAACTGCATGCAGACCTCCTGCAGCGCGTCGAAAACCTTATGGGTTCTGGTTTCTTCGCGGTCGTCGCAGATGACGGTATCGTTTAACATGTGGTTATTTTGAAATGTACGCGCCCATAAACGGAACATGAAAAATCTCCTTTGATGTGAAAGCTGTTTACGTCAGTATAGCATAAATCCCGGAGGAAGTGCATAAATATATTTGTGTAGTGAAAAACCGGAGGAAGATTGGACGGAATATCTAAAATTTTAATGAAATCCGTCTGTTTCCGCATCGGGTATGCTATAATAAAATTATCAAGAAAAGAGAGGCTGAAGGTATGGAACTTTTATTGGATGCAGAAAGCCAGATCGAAACGTGGCAGGAAGTGATATTGGTTTATAATGCCGCCCTGAAACAGATTAATACGAAGCTGGAAATTTTAAACGACGAATTTCAGCACGTTCATCAATATAATCCGATCGAACATATTAAATCCAGAATTAAGACTTCGGAGAGTATCGTAAAGAAGCTACGCAGGCATGGATATGAATCCACGATCGAAAATATGGTGAAGTATGTCAATGATATTGCGGGAATCCGTGTAATTTGTTCTTTTACATCGGATATTTACAGAATCGCGGAGATGATTCGACTGCAGAATGATATTCATGTCATCGCAGTCAAGGATTACATTCGCCTGCCGAAAGCGAGCGGCTATAAGAGCTATCATATGCTCGTGACCGTTCCGGTATTTTTGTCCGACCGCACTGTTGATGTAAAGGTGGAGATTCAGATCCGTACGGTAGCGATGGATTTCTGGGCGAGCCTGGAGCACAAGATCAATTACAAATTCGAGGGCAATGCGCCGGAGCATGTTAAGCGAGAGCTGATCGAATGTGCAGGCATGGTATCTGCACTTGATAACCGGATGCAGGAGCTGAACGAAGAGATTAAGGCATTAAGCAAGGAAGACACGGATGGAGCCTGACGGCTGACCGATCCTGTCAGGGTTCGCTTTATTCATGACAATAGAATGCTCGCGGAGCGTGCATTCTATTGTTTTCGAAAAACTTTTAGGGTATTGAGGCAGTTCGGACGCGGATGCGATCGGGCTGCTTTTTTATTGGCTAGAAACTGCGTTTCTAGCCAATAAAAAACGCTCCGCGAGGATCGCACTGCGGCGGAGAGGAATAATGTCGCTTACGCGACCCGCCGCAGGCGGAGAATCCTGTAAGACATGAAACGGAAAACTTCCCCCTAAAAATGAGGAGTGCCCAGGGCCTCCCGGCACCTGGGCTATTATGAAAAAATTATCTGTGTTTCCTTTGGTAGATCGTTAAGTTCTGTTCCTTAACGACAAACTCAGTATAGCAATTAAATATGAACAAATTATGAACACAATGTTAATATGTAGTTAATTAGCACAAAAACTCGAAAGGCAGAAAAGAAAAACAGTGCAAAATAAATAAAACATTACAGTTCACTCGTACCTTTTTGCGAGCAGATTTCATGCTTGCATGAAAATCTGCTCGCAAAAAGGTACGAAGGGAGCGCCACTTTATGAGCAAAAATGAACTGCGAAGCAGCGGAGAGCGTCGAAGACGCGGTTCATGACAATAGAATGTTCGCGAAGCGTACATTCTATTGTATTGCGAATGGCGCGTGTGAACAGTAGCAATAAAACAAAAGCGCGTCACTTGTAAAAGTTAATTCCACTTTGTAAGGGTAACTTCCACCTTGTAGGACTAACTTCCACGGGGTGGAAGTTTTTTCTTACAAAAATGGTGGTATTTATGTCAAAAAGCATCTATAATAAACCAAAAGCCGGAAAAATGCGCATCAAAATGAGAAGTCGAATTCACGTGGTCCTGGTAAGAGTTAGTGAATTCCACCCCTTAAGGTAACGATAGGAAACTCATCCAACTGCGTAGGACTCCGGCCTTTTGATTGTTTATAAGGAAATTTCTGCAGATGCAGAAATCTTTATCCTTACTTCGCCGGGGTACTTTTTATCTGATGAAATTAGCTGTGTCAAGGCCAAAGCTTTAAAAAGGTGCCTGCGGCAGCCTTGACACAGTTAATTCTCATCAGAATTGTATTAATCAAGCGAAGTAAGGATAGAAGTGTGCAATGCACACAGATAAAGAGAGTGCTTCTTTCTTTATTTGTGTTTCAATAATTCCGGTTTCAGAATGATTTCATTTGCAGGTATTTTGTGAATACCGAGTAAGTCTAATATTTCCTTGCCATAGTAGAATTCAAACATTTCATAAGGTGATTTATCACCAAGTTCAGGTCTTCCATAGGAATTGATGTGATCCATCATGAGATTGATTTCCGCCTGAGCGTACTGCCCAAGATCCGTGAATTTTGGAATGATTCTTCTTATGAATTCATGGTTATTTTCACAAGCTCCCTTCTGACCGGGAGAAGAGGGATCACAATAAAATACCCGAGACCTTATCACACCATCTGAGTCAACTTCAATACCGAAAGGATCTGAAAACTCGGTTCCGTTGTCGGCCAGACATAGGGGGAATAGTTTGGTGAAGTTATCAAACCCAAGTAATTCGTATAGATGATCAAATATGTCAGTCACAGATTTAGAGTCATTTGCTTCCCGCAAAAATGCCAGTTGAAGCTTTGGAAGTACAAAGTGAATGGTGAGTAATACAGAACCGCCCTTTATCCCTTCTACAGAATCAAGTTCAGTAACAGGGAGCGAAGGATTGTTCATTCTGTAAAGCTTATAATCATCATAGGTTCTGCCTATTCTGCAGGATTTATCAACTTTGAGAGGGACTGACTTTTTCTTTCTGGGCTTAAATCGGACCTTTCTGGGCATGTCTATGTTTCTGGCAGAAAAAAGACCACTATCGGCATAAATATAAGCGGTTTTTTCACAGCAGGAAATCTTGTCCTGATTGTTAGCAAGTATGTGATGGATAGATTGACCGTTTTTGAGTAAAGGACTTATTACGGAATCAAGCTGTTTCAATTCATCTTCGCAGAGATTAAAGCCTGAACGTGATTCGCTGCGCACCAATTCATACTCTTTTTGCGCGGAAAGAGCTTTATAGAATCTTTTCTCAAGGGTGCAGCTGTTTAACAGATCACAACCATTACATACGTAGGGAGCCTTGGATAGTTTGGGACATTCCTCTTTGGAGTAGTCCGAACAGGAGGTTGTACAATGCCCACAGGCACTGCATTTGTTACGGTTTTTATGACGTTCGCAGGCAAGGCATATATCGCCGTAATGGAAACAGTGCTTTCTGTTCAGGCAGTCGTTAAAAGGTCTATAAGGAGCACCTTTCTTTTCAAATATGATATGAGCTTTCACTTCTTTGGATACAGTGGTACAGTCCTTAAGAATCTGTTTGCCAATGGCTTTAAAACTCATATTTTTATTAAGAGAATGCTCAATTACGTATCTTTCATCAAAAACTAAATGTTTATTCTTATTCATATGTTTCTCCAGTTCCGGCCGGAGCTTAGAGATGGACGAATAAGAATAAGATAGCATTAAGAATAAGTAACTTCCACACCTGATGTTTGGAGGTAGTAAGTTCCACATCGAATTAGATAGGGGTGGAAGTAAGTTTTACAAATGAGTTAAAACAAAAGCGCTGAAAGAATCTCCGTTTTGATCTTGTTTCAAAATGGTAATAATGATACAATAAAACAGAGTATGCACTGTTGTAAAAAATGCGATTTTGGGGGAAAGGATACTTTGCCCCGGGACATAGGATTGGGAACGGAACAGACAGAGAGGAAAATACATGCAGGATTTGGAAGCAAAGCGTTTGAGAGAATCGCTTGTAGAATACGAAAATTACTTAAATGAAATCCGTCAGGTTACACGAAAAAATGTGGAAGCTCTGGATGTGATTCAGAAATATACGGATCAGAGCGCTGCCGGAATGCAGAATCTGGCGGAGCAGAGCATCGAAGGAATCCAGCGTGTGACGACGGAGAGCGCCGGCGGACTGCGTAAAATTATCGAAACCGGCACGAGCAATTTAAGCCGGATGGCAGAGGGAAGCCAGGACAGCATCAACCGCACCGCACAGGAATGTATGGTTAGACTGCAGAACTATACAAAAGAAGGACTGCTGCGCCTCGACGAAGCACAGCAGAAAAATCAGGAAACTGCAGAGCAGGTCAGTCAGATTGAACAGGCGATCCTGGAGCATATGGATGAGATCAAGCAGCTCTTAAAGCAGTCCGATGATTTTACCCATAAGGAAAACGTAAAGGTATACCGCAACGTACAGGCGGTTGTCGTAGATGAAGTAAAGAAGCAGACCGAAGCGATAGCGGCACAGAATGACGAACTTGTCCGCCGCAATGAGCATTTGCAGAAGCAGGGCAGAGGACTCAGACCTCTGATGATTATTACCCTCGTGACCGCGCTGGCGAATATTGTTCTGGCAGCGGCGCAGATTGCAGGGCTGTTTTAATGGGCCGCGTAAACTGGCGGCCGGGCAATATGCTTTACCCGCTTCCGGCGGTCATGGTTTCGGTTGCGGACAAAGACGGAAAGCCGAATATTTTCACCGTTGCATGGACAGGTACGGTCTGTTCCAATCCGCCGATGGTGTCGATTTCGGTGCGCCCGGAAAGATATTCCTATCATTGTATTGAAGAGACAGGAGAATTTGTCATTAACCTGACGACGAAGGAATTGACGAAAGCAGCAGATTTCTGCGGCGTCAGAAGCGGTCGGGACGTGGACAAATTTGCAGAAATGAATCTGACACCGTGGCCGGGACAGAAAGTGTCGGTACCGCAGATCGCGGAAAGCCCGGTCAGCCTGGAATGCCGTGTGACGCAGAAGATAGAGCTCGGCAGCCACACGATGTTTGTGGCAGAGGTCGTTTCGGTCAGTGTGGACGAGAAGTGGATGGATGAAACGGGACGGTTTCATCTGGAAAAAGCGGACCCGATCGTGTACTCCCACGGCACATATTACGGACTTGGGGAAGCAATTGGGACGTTCGGCTACAGCGTAGCCAAAAAGAAAAAGAAGAAAAGATGAACAGATTGAAGAAATATAGAGGACTGATCAAAAAGACCTGGTTTGCGACGACGGGAATCACATTGCTGGTACTCCTTTTTGGCGTGCCGTCTTTTCCACGATTTCAGAAAACAGGCGATAATTTTTATAAAGTCAGCATCAACGGAACGGAAATTGGCAACAGCAGCGACCCGGAGGAGGTAGAAAGGCTTGTTGCCGAGGCGCGCCGCGAAATCACTGAAACAGAAGGTGCGATGGTATATATCCCGGTTGAAATCACTTCCGAGGGGCAGGAGCTGCTTTTTGGAAATACAGACAGCCGGCACAACTTATATAAAGCGATTTATGATGTTTTAAAAAGCAGCATTTCCACAACGCTGCAGCATGCTTATACGGTAAAAATCAACGAATATACGGTAAACCTGGGCAGCAGCAGTGACGTTCGGGCACTTTTACAGGCTGCACTTGACCGGTACGATACAGAACATGCCTATCGTGCAGATATTGTGATTGACCCGGACAGACAGCTGAACGTCCTGACGACTTCGGTTTCCAAAAAAGACGACAGCACCGGACAGCTGCAGCACGCAGCGGGGGAAGGTGCCGGGGCGGAACGCTTTTTTGACGAGCTGTTTGAAGAGATTGAGCCGGATCAGGGAACGGTGGATTTTTCCCAGATGGAATACGGCACGGTTTCCGTCGATTTCGGTGATACGGTCGAGATCGTGGATGCCTATTTGATGGAAAACGAGATCACGCCGCTGGAAACTGCAATTTCCGAGGTGACGGCGGATCAGCAGAAAGAGCAGATTTATGAAGTAAAAGCGGGAGATACGCTTTCCCAGATCGCAGAGGATAACGGTTTGGCGATTGCGAATCTCGTTGCGATCAATCCGACTCTGGACAATGAAAATTCTGTCATCCGTACCGGTGATGAGCTGATCATCACCGTACCGGAGCCGGAGCTTTCTGTTGTGCATACGGAACAGATTTATATGGAAGATACCTACGAAGCAGATGTGGTATATATCGACAATGACGAATGGTATACGACAAAGACAGAGCTGCGTCAGCAGCCCTCTGCAGGCTTCCGAAAAGCAGCGGCACTTGTGACTTATCGAAATGATGCTGTGGAATCACAGGAGATTTTGAAGGAAGAGGTTATCGTAGAGGCTATTCCGAAGATCGTGGAGCGCGGAACCAAGGTTCCACCGACCTATATCAAGCCGATTTCCGGCGGACGGCTTTCCTCTGGCTTTGGCGGCAGAAAAGCACCCAAGAAGGGAGCGTCCACGAATCATAAGGGAATTGACTGGGCAACCCCCATCGGTACGGCGGTCATGGCATCCAGCGGCGGTACGGTTACAAGGGCAGGCTGGGGCAGCGGCTATGGCTACGTCGTTTACATTCAGCATGCGGATGGCAGAGAAACCCGTTACGGACACTTGAGCAAGGTTTTGGTCAGCGTCGGACAGAAGGTCAGCCAGGGGCAGAAAATTGCCCTGAGCGGAAACACGGGCCGAAGCACCGGACCGCACCTGCATTTTGAAATCCGGATTAACGGACAGGCAGTGAACCCGCTGAATTACCTGAACTGAAAGTTTTAGTTTACAAATGAAGTGGAATATGCTATAACCACAAGGACGGTAAAGGATTCTTTTTGCCGTTTTTGACGTGCATAAACGACGAAAAACAGAAGAAGATTATAATAAATAGATGCTGCGTGCAGAGGTTGCATGCGCAGCAAAACAGATTTGAAAATAAAATTCAGGGATTTCTTTTTTCAGGCGCTGAAAGAGGAAATTGATGCGATGGACAGGCTGCCTGTGCAGCAGAAATAAGAGGAAATATGGAACAGTATGCAATCAATGGCGGAAATCCGCTGGTCGGCGAGGTTGAAATCGGGGGCGCAAAAAACGCGGCGCTGCCGATTCTGGTTGCTTCCCTGATGACGGATGAGACCGTACTGATCGAAAATATGCCGGATGTACGGGATACGAACATCCTTTTGGACGCGATGGCGGGGATTGGCACTCATGTGGAGCGGGTTGACCGTCACACCGTTAAAATTAACGGTTCTCTGATTCATGACTTAACGGTTAATGGTGATTCTGTCAAGAAAATCAGGGCATCCTATTACTTTTTGGGAGCCCTTCTTGGGAAATATAAAAAGGCTACAGTTGTACTGCCAGGCGGCTGCGATATCGGCTGCCGTGCAATCGACCAGCATATCAAAGGGTTCAAGGCACTGGGCGCGACGGTTGAGATTGCGCATGGCATGATTACGGCGGAAGCGTCCCATCTGTGCGGTGCGCACATTTATCTGGACGTTGTCAGTGTCGGAGCGACAATCAATATCATGATGGCTGCAGCGCTGGCAGAGGGCAGAACAACGATCGAAAATGCTGCAAAAGAACCTCATGTTGTGGATCTGGCGAACTTTTTAAACAGCATGGGAGCCAATATCAAGGGCGCAGGTACGGATGTGATCCGGATCCGTGGTGTAGAGCGACTGCATAAGACGGAATATCCGATCATCCCGGATCAGATCGAAGCCGGCACGTTTATGTTTGCTGCCGCTGCGACGCACGGCGATGTGACGGTCAAAAACGTGATTCCGAAGCATCTGGAATCCATTTCTGCAAAGCTGTCGGAAATCGGCTGTGAAGTGACAGAGTCGGATGATGCTGTCCGGGTAGTGGCTTCCAGACCGCTCAAACATACACAGGTAAAGACTCTGCCGTATCCGGGCTTTCCGACGGATATGCAGCCCCAGATCGCGGTGACGCTGGGTCTGTGCTGCGGCACGAGCATTGTAACAGAGAGTATTTTTGAAAATCGTTTCCGCTATGTGGACGAGCTGATCCGCATGGGCGCAAGCATTAAGGTGGAAGGAAATACTGCGATCATCGACGGCGTTTCCCGATATACCGGAGCGAGCATCAATGCGCCGGATCTGCGTGCCGGAGCAGCGCTTGTTATCGCAGCGCTGGCAGCGGAAGGAATGTCTGTCATTGACGATATCCGTTATATCGAACGCGGATATGAGGATTTTCCAGCAAAATTACAGAGCCTCGGCGCCCAGATCGAAAAGGTGGAATCCGAACGGGAATTGCAGAAATTCCGCTTAAAGATTGGCTGAGACACTTTTCATAAATTGTCCTGTTGACAAATACAGGGCGCTATAGTATTTTAAATGAGTACCTGATAAGAAAATTCAATATTGTGCCTTCTCTTATTCAGAGTGGTGGAGATACATAGGATCTGTGAAGCCACGGCAACCCCGTTTTTTCGGAAGGTGCCAGCCTGAGCGAGTAGAAGTCCCATTTCCGGGACGGAAGCAATCGAACAATAAGAGGATTTGATTATCAAACTATCGGATCCGCTTTTTAGCGGATCTTTTTTGTACAGGAAGCTTTGTTTCCAATACAAAAATGCTCTACAGAAAAGAATCCTGTAGAGCAGGATCCTATTTTTCACAGCAAACATCTAAGGAGGAACAGATGGAAAAACGTTTATTTACTTCTGAGTCTGTAACAGAAGGACATCCCGACAAAATGTGCGATGCCATTTCCGACGCAATTCTGGACGCACTGATGGAAAAAGACCCGATGAGCCGTGTAGCCTGCGAGACAGCAAGCTGTACCGGTTTCGTACTGGTAACCGGTGAAATCACCACTAACGCATATGTAGATATCCCGAAGATCGTTCGTGAGACGGTTAAGGAGATCGGCTATGACAAGTCTGAGTATGGCTTTGACGGCAACACCTGTGCCGTTATGGTTTCGATCGACGAACAGTCTTCCGATATCGCAATGGGCGTTGACAAGGCCCTGGAAGCAAAAGAAAACCAGATGTCTGAGGAAGAGCTGGAAGCAATCGGCGCTGGCGACCAGGGTATGATGTTCGGCTATGCAACCAACGAGACAGAGGAATATATGCCTTACCCGATCTCTCTGGCGCACAAGCTGGCACAGCAGCTGACCAAAGTAAGAAAAGACGGCACACTGACCTATTTAAGACCCGACGGCAAGAGCCAGGTTTCTGTAGAATATGATGAAAACGACAAGCCGGTTCGTCTGGAGGCAGTTGTATTATCCACACAGCATGATCCCGATGTAACACAGGAACAGATTCACGAGGATATCAAAAAATATGTCTTTGATCCGATTCTGCCTGCAGAGCTGATCGATGAGAACACCAAGTTCTTCATCAACCCGACCGGACGTTTCGTAATCGGCGGACCTCACGGTGACGCTGGTCTGACCGGCCGTAAGATCATCGTAGACACCTACGGCGGATATGCACGTCACGGCGGCGGCGCTTTCTCCGGTAAGGACTGCACCAAGGTTGACAGAAGCGCAGCTTACGCAGCACGTTATGTTGCAAAGAACATTGTTGCAGCAGGACTGGCTGACAAGTGCGAAATCCAGCTGTCTTACGCAATCGGCGTAGCACAGCCTACCTCTATCATGGCAGACACCTTCGGCACCGGCAAGGTTTCCGATGAGAAGCTGGTTGAGATCATCCGTGAGAACTTCGACCTGCGTCCGGCAGGCATCATCAAGATGCTGAACCTGCGTCGTCCGATCTACAAGCAGACCGCTGCATACGGTCACTTCGGCCGCAACGATCTGGATCTGCCCTGGGAGAAGCTGGATAAGGCAGAAGATCTGAAGAAGTATCTGTAAGATCCACCCTTTTGTAAAATAAGGTACATTATAAAATCCCATGTTCCTGCCGCGGCAGCGTTATGTTGCTTCGGTGGTGGATGTGGGATTTTTTCGCCCACGGAGACACAGAAGAATTCCACTTTGCAGGATTTTTGTTTATTGCTATAATAAATGAAACAAATAGGTGATGCCAAAGATCAGGTGGAGGTTTTGATAAATGATTACCATTGCCATTGTGGAAGACGAGGAAGCTTATGCAAAGCAGCTGACAGAATATATTGAACAGTATCAACAGGAATCCGGCAAACGCTTTCGGGTAATACGGTTTACGGATGGAGATGAAATCGTAGAAAAATATACCGGAGAGTACGACATCATTCTGATGGATATTCAGATGCAGTTTATGGACGGGATGACAGCGGCGGAAGAAATCCGCAAGTTCGATACGAAGGTCGTCATCATGTTTATCACCAATATGACCAATTATGCGATCCGGGGATATGAGGTGGACGCGATGGATTATGTGCTGAAGCCGGTAACGTATTTTTCCTTTGCAAGGAAGCTGGAACGGGCGATTAGCAGAATTCCGCAGAAAACAGGAAAACCGGTAAAGGTTAATACCCCGGACGGCGTTGTGCGGATCGATGCAGGGGATGTTTATTATATTGAAAGCGAAGGACATAACCTGATTTATCATACGTCGAACGGAACCCTGAAAGAGCGGGCAAAGATGCAGGACGCGGCGGGAAAATTTGAACCGCTCGGATTCTTTCGCAGCAATAAGGGGTATCTTGTCAACCTGGAATATGTAGAAGGTGTAAAGGATGGATGCTGCACGATTCAGGGAGAGGCGTTGTTGATCAGCCGAGCAAGGAAGAACGATTTTATGACAGCATTGGCACAGTACATGGGGGAACATTGAAGATGGCAGAATTGCTGACAGGCACTTATGAGGATATTCCACGCTATTATACGGCGATTGCGGAATGGATATCCTGTATGTTGTTTTGTTATTTTTACAGAAGAAAAATAAAAAAGAGCTGCTTTGCAGGAATTGCGGCGGGAATGCTGGTTTTACAGACGGGATGGCTGATGCTTACCGGAAACGTCTCGACGCTGTTTTGGATTCCCTGTATGATCATTGCAATTGGAATGATGTTTCTGTTTTTATGGATGGTCATAGAGGCTACCTGGAAAATGGTAGCGTACTGCTGCATGAAAGCGTTTCTGACGGCAGAATTTATGGCTTCCCTGGAATGGCAGCTGGAATATTTTGCTTACAGGGGAAGGACTGAAAAAGGAGTTTTAAGCATTCTGACGCTGGCGATTGTGTATGGAGCAGTTACAATGATACTCTGGATCATAGAATCCCGGATGAAACGGGATGAGATTGAGCTGGAAATCAGCGTGAAGGAGCTGTACAGTACGCTGTTGATTGTATTGAGTGCGTTCATGCTGAGCAATTTAAGCTTCGTCTATCGCAATACGCCGTTCAGCGGATCCATTGCAACGGATATTTTTACGATCCGGACGCTGGTGGATTTTGGAGGGCTTGCAATCCTGTATGCCTATCAGAGCCTACGGCATGAAGTCGGCGCAGAAAAGGAGCTGTCCAAGATTCAGAGTATACTGACCGCCCAGTATGACAGCTACCGGAATTATCAGGAAGTGACAGACCTGATTAATATGAAATATCACGATTTAAAACATCAGATTGCGGGACTGCGGGCAGAACAGGACCCGGAAAAGCGGTCGAAATGGATTGATCAGATGGAAGACGAGCTGGCAGCCTATCAGCCGGAACGCCAGACGGGTAATCAGGTACTGGACGGTGTGCTGGACGGAAAGATGCCGCTGATCCGTAATGCCGGGATTGCATTTACCTGCGTCGCGGACGGAGAATTGTTGAAGTTTATTCATGTGACAGACATCTGTACGATTTTTGGAAATGCGCTGGACAATGCGATTGAGTATGTTTCCATGATCTCCGATCCGGAGAAAAAAATTATCCATATGGAAATTTCTTCGCGAAAGCAGTTTGTGTATGCAGAGGTCAGAAATTATTGCGATACGGAGATAAAAATTAAAAATGGATTTCCGATGACGACAAAACGGGATGCGGGAAATCATGGATTTGGGATTAAGAGCATTAGCTATGCGGCTAAAAAATATGGAGGAACGATGCAGTTCGGTGTAAAAGATCATTTCTTTTTCATAAGGATTTTGATTCCGAAAGAAGAAATAGAAAGCAGTTTGTGACAGATTTGGAACCATTCGTGCCAGAGGGATATTCCCTCTGGTTTTTTGGTTATAATGAGAATCACAAAAGGCGTCTAAAGAAAAAAAGGAGGTGGGTGAAAAAGTGCGGCATCAGGAGCTGATAGAGAAAATGACTTTGGAAGAGAAAGCCGCATTTCTGACAGGAAAGAATGAGTGGTGTTCCAGAGGCTATAAACATCTCGGAATTGAAAGTATTACCTTTGCAGATGGGCCGAGTGGAGTCCGCAGACAATATGGAAACGGAGACCATCTCGGTTTGAATCCATCGACGCCAGCCACCTGTTTTCCATCCTCGTCCACGCTGGCAAACAGTTGGGACGAAGCGTTGGAAGAAAAGGTTGGAAGCGCGCTGGGGCAGGAGGCGGCATTGGAAGATGTCGCCGTATTGCTGGCACCGGGGCTGAATTTAAAGAGAAATCCGCTTTGCGGCAGAAATTTTGAATATTTTTCAGAAGATCCGTATTTGTCCGGGAAAATGGCGGCAGCTATGATAAGAGGAATCCAGAGGGAAGGAGTCAGCGCTTGCGCAAAGCATTTTGCAGTAAACAGCCAGGAAACAAGGCGGATGGCAGTAAATGCTATGCTGGATGAGCGGACGCTCCGGGAAATGTATCTGACGGGCTTTGAAATCGCCGTAAAAGAAGGAAAGCCGGGAGCGGTTATGTCCTCTTACAATGAAGTGAACGGGGAGTATGCGAATGAAAACAGGTTTCTGATGAAACAGATTCTGCGGCAGGAATGGGGATTTCAGGGATTTGTCGTCACCGACTGGGGCGGCGGCAATGATTTTACAAAAGGAATCCGAAACGGCTCCAATCTTCAGATGCCGGGCTGCGGATTTGACTGCGCAAGACAACTTTTGGCAGCAATAAAGGATGGAAAGATTACAGAAAAAGAGGTGGATGAACGCGTTGATGAGTTGCTGCAGGCGGCGCTGAGCTTACCCAAACAGTCCCGAGAAAAGAAAAAAGAGCTGGAAAAGCAGAAAGAAGAACTGCATCGAAGCCATCACAGGCTCGCGCAAAAGGCGGCAGAAGAAAGCATGGTTTTGCTGAAAAATGAAGCAGAGATACTTCCATTGACTGCTGGAACAAGGGTTGCGGTGATCGGGGATTTCGCTTTTGAGCCGAGATATCAGGGAGTCGGGTCATCCAGTGTCAATGCGATCAGTGTAGAAAATGTAGTAGAAAAAATATCCGATACAGACCTTATGGTAGTCGGGATGGAAAGAGGTTACAGACGGGATGGAAAAGCGGATTACAATCTGGAAGCGCAGGCTTTGGAACTCGCATCCAAAGCGGAGGTGATCCTGTATTTTCTGGGACTTGGAGAAACGGAGGAATCCGAAGGACTTGACCGGAAAAATTTTGAAATACCGCAGAACCAGATTTCTCTTTTACAGAAGCTTACAGAAAAAAATCCGGCAATCGTCGCTGTACTCAGCACGGGAAGCGTTGTCGACATCGGATGGAAAATAGACTGTCGGGCAATTTTGCATACTGGATTGTCCGGCGAAGCTGGAGCTGGAGCTGTTTTGAATGTACTGACCGGGAAAGTTAACCCAGGAGGAAAGCTGACGGAATCCTGGATTTGTCATTATGACGATACGCCGTCCGCTTTTGTTTATCCTGCGAAGGAAAGAACTTTGCCATATGGGGAAGGAATCTATGTGGGATATCGCTATTTTGAAAAAGAACAGATTCCGGTATCCTTTCCCTTTGGATTTGGACTTTCCTATACGACCTTTACGTACAGCGGTCTGGAAGTGGAAGAAAACGGAATTCGCCTGCGGTTAAAAAATGTGGGAGAGATTGCCGGAAGCGAAATCGTACAGATGTATGTGGCGCTTCCGGACAGAAAAATCGAACGTCCGGAGAAAGAGCTCAAGGGATTTGCAAAAGTTTATCTGGAAGCAGGAGAAGAAAAGGAAGTCTGCATTTTATTCGATGACAAAACGTTTCGGGTGTTTGATGAAGAAGCCGGAATGTGGGTAGAGGAAGCGGGAACGTATCGGATTTTCGTCGGCAGCAGCAGTCAGGATATCCATCTGGCAGGAGAGATTTTCCAAACTGGATTACAAAAAGACGGGCAGCACATTCTGGAAGTCCCGGGGAGTAAAACACAGATCTGGAAGACAAGGATGCAGGCATGCAAAATGTCTGGGATGGGAGAAAATACCGGAAATCCGGTTTGGAATGGATATAAGGTTCTGCAAGCAAATGATCCGCTGTCGGATATGCGATATGCGAAAAATCCAGTCGCAAGGTATATTGCAAAAATGCTGAAAAATAAAATAGAAAAGGCGGAAGAAAACGGGCAGACGCCAGACTTAAATACACTATTTCAATATAATATGCCGTTCCGTGCGATTGCCAAAATGACAGGAGGAATGGTGTCCGCCAAAATGGTGGACGGACTTCTTCTGGCGGTAAACGGAAAGACAGGAAAGGGCCTTGTAACAGTAATCTTCGGTTTCTTTGAGAATTGGAAGGCCAATAAAGCTTATGCAGCGATTCTTGCACAGCAGGAAAAAACAGGCGGGGAAGAGGGTGAACTATGAAGGAGCTGAAAGAGTGGAAAGAAAAACACCCGGATATCTACGAATTTGTCATCTTCAATATCCTGTCAAACTGTGCGACAATTACGAATTTTGCAGTGATGTGGGTCTGTACAGAGGTTGGGTTTCGACGCTTTCGGGAAATCCCATTTCAGGTGTTTGTGTTTGACTACACAACAAAGGAAAGCAGGATGCTTTGTGGATTTTTAAGCTTTTTAGTGGCAACGGCAGCGGCGCAAACGGTAAATTTTTTTGTACAGAAAAACCTGGTTTTTCATTCGGATGCGGCATTTGGAAAAGCAGTATGGAAATATGCAATTCTGGCAGTCGTTCTGGTGATTGTTTCGACAGCGCTTCCGGCTTACAGCCAGAGGTGGTTTGCGGGGCTTGGCATTTCGGAAACGATTATTCCGACGCTCGCTAATATACTGAATATCCTTGTGCAGGTTGTGATCAGCTATCCGGCGATGAAATTCTGGGTAATGCCGGAGAAAAAGAAAGAGAGGACAGCAAAGGAGAAAGGAATGCAGAAGAAAAAGAACGATACGGAAAAAGAAGAGGGAGGAAACTTATGAAACGCAATACAGCAATTTTACGTGGACTGGCGGCTGTGACAGCACTGGGAACGATGCTTTGTACAACTGCGACCACACTGACATTTACTTATTCCGGAATTATCAATTCCTATCTGAATATCAATACAACGAAAATTATTCAGCCGGATAACGCGAACGGTGTTGTAGAAGCTGCCTATGATAATGAATATGGAACAGACAGCAGCAATAACCAGATGGCGATGCTTCTGGAGCTGGATGTGGCTTCGGAAAATATCACGCAGGCGGAAGAAGGAACGGTGCTTCTGACCAATCACAACAACGTGTTGCCGCTTTCCAAAGATGCAGGAGTAACTTTGTTCGGTAACGGTGCATTCCATTCCGTAGGGACTTCTTCCAAAAGCCCGTTTGATGCAATTGTGCCTGCAACGCTCACGTCTGCGCTTCAGGAAGCGCTGGGAACCGATCAGGTCAACGCAGTGCTGGGCGAGCAGGTATATGCGGAGCTTGGAACGACGAGCGGGACAACCATTGTAGAGGGAGATATCGCATCCGTAAAAGCGAACGAAAGCAGCTGGCAGAACAGCTGTAACGATGCGGCAATTGTTGTTTTATCCAGAGCCGGCGGAGAGAGCACGGACGCTGCAATGAAAACAGAGGAAGGCAGAAATTATCTGGCGCTTAGCAGTCAGGAAGAAGATCTGATGTCTTACTTAAAGCAGCAGAAGGAAGCGGGTGTATTTGGCAGCATAATCGTATTGGTCAATTCTGAGCAGGCGATGGAGCTTGGCTGGCTCGATGAGTATGACGTAGACGCGTGTCTGGTAGTCGGCAGACCGGGCGCAGTAGGTTATACCGGTATTGTAAATGTGCTGACAGGCGCAGCAAATCCTTCGGGACGTTTGGTAGATACCTATGCTTCCAATTCTCTGTCCGCACCGGCAACTGTTTTTGCAGGAGAAAATACACAGACCTGGGCAAATCTGGACTGGGTAGAAAACAATGACGTCGATTTTGGCACAGACGGTTCGGAAAACAACTGGATTGTGTATGCGGAAGGTATTTATGTCGGGTACAAATATTATGAAACCCGTTATGAGGATACGGTATTAAAAGCAGGAAATGCAGATTCTACGAAAGGCTCCAGTACTGGCAATGCATGGAACTATGCGGATGAGGTGAGCTTTACTTTCGGTGACGGACTTTCCTATACAACCTTTGAGCAGAAGCTGGATCAGGTAAAATATAATGCGGAAACCGATTCCTATGAGGCAGAAGTGACCGTGACCAATACCGGAGATGTTGCGGGAAGAGATGTTGTGGAGTTCTATGCGCAGACACCATATGGTGATTATGAAAAGGAAAACCATGTGGAAAAAGCGGCGGTTCAGTTTGTCGGAATGGGGAAAACAAAGCTGTTGGAGCCTGGAGCAAGCGAAAAAGTAACCGTGTCTGTGGACAGATATTTCCTTGCCAGCTATGACACTTACGGCGCAGAAGGCTATATTATGAGCGCAGGAGATTATTATCTGGCAGTCGGCAACAGCGCCCATGATGCACTGAACAATATTCTGGCAGCAAAAGGATATACTGCGGCAGATGGAATGGATGCTGACGGTAATGCAGATCTGACCTATACCTGGAACCAGGAACAGCTCGATACGGACAGCTACCGATATTCCGAAGAAAATGGAACAGAAGTGACGAATCAGTTTGACTTTGCAGATCTGAACTACTATGGAATTGACTTTACATATCTTTCCAGAAATGACTGGGACGGCACTTATCCGGCGATGATCTCTGTGGAAATGTCGGAAGAAATGTTAAAGGATATGGTGGCGAACTGGTATAATTCTGCAGATTATGATACCGGGGAAACCTATACGACCGGCGCAGACAATGGCATCGCCTTTGCAGATCTGTACTATACGGACTATGACGATGAAGAAACCTGGAACGCTTTTCTGGACCAGCTGACGATTGAAGAGATGCTGACCCTGCTTTCCGATAATGATGGTTACGAAGCAATCAACAGCGTTGGAATGCCCGGAATGAAACGGACGGATGACAATATCGGTATTGGTTCTCTGACCTGCACCGGAACCGATGCGCTGATCTGGGTTTCTGAGGTTACGACATCCAGAACATGGAATACAGAGAGATTTACACAGAGAGGTCATCTGTTGGGCATTGAAGCTGTTTTCTGCGATGCGAACGAAATCTGGTACGGCGGCGGAAACATTCACAGAACTGCATTTGGCGGAAGAAATAACCAGTATTATGCAGAGGACGGAAACTACGGATACCTTGTCGGCGCTTATGAAGCGGAGGCAATGCAGAACGTAGGCGTTATCTACTGCATCAAGCACTTTGCGTTGAATGATCAGGAAATCGGAAGAAATGGTATTTCCACTTTTACCAATGAGCAGGCACTGCGTGAGATTTACTTGAGATCGTTTGAAGGTGCATTCCGAGAAGGCGGCGCAATGTCTGTTATGACAGCCTTTAATCGAATCGGATGCGTTCCCAATAATGCAGATTCAGCGTTGTTGAATGATGTGCTGAGAGGAGAATGGAACTTTAAAGGACATGTTACATCGGATGGTTATTCTTCTCTGGCATATAAGAATCATTTCGCAGAGTTCCTTGTAACCGGTCAGGATTACTATTGCATGGATGCAGGAATGTATGGTTCTTCCATCGGAAAGCTGATCAATGAAGGAGACACGGCGCTAATCGGAGCGCTCAGACGTGCGGCGAAAAATGATCTGTATGTAGACAGCAGAAGTATTGCGGTAAACGGGCTGACAAACGGAAGCGTTGTTGTAACGATCGTACCGGGATGGCAGAAAGCACTGTTAATTGCTAATGCGGTATGCGCGGCAGGATTTGTCGGATGCCTGGTTGCAGGGATTGTAACCATGTTTACCGGTAAAAAGAGGGAGGAAAAAGTATGAAAGGGAAAAGTATGAGTGAAAAGCTCAGTTTGATCGGTGCAGGTATTGGCACAGTGACTCTGGTGATCTTCTGCATATACGGGCTGGTATATGATTATATGGATATTGCAGTTGCGTTCAGTCTTGTGTTGAGTGTTGCGTGTGGAGCAGGATATGTCCTGCTTCATGCGAAGGCTGTGGAAGTACTGAATCTGCTGCAGGTGATGTGCGTATCCTGGGGGATGGGGCTTTTTTTCTTAAACAGCTATCCCGTATGGGCAGACCGTTTAAATGGCATTGATATGTACGGATCGAGAGGCACGCTGCTGCCGGTTATTACCATTCTCGTACTGTGCTTTGCAACGGCGATTATCGGGATTGTTTCCTGCTTTATGAGAAAGGAGAAAGAGGCATGAGCGCAAAGAAAAAAATCGGAGTTGTCATGATGGCTTCCCTCCTCTGTGTCTGCACAGGCTGTGCAAGCTCTGTGGCAGATAACACGAATACTTACTTTTCTCAAGTGAATTCCACATTAAATACTTGGTTTGTGTCCAATCGTACAAAAAACGATGGAGAAGAAAGCTCCGGCAAAGCAAAACTGGATGCACCGGCAGATTTTACACTGGATGAAAACGGGAATTATTCGTTTACAGGAGTGGAAAACGCAGATTATTATCTGGTTTATTTCTGTGCACCGGATGCTGTAAACGATGAAGATGCGTTCCTGTATTCCAGCGATGCGCTGAAAGCAGACGGGAATGGCGGAGAAATCTATGAAGGAAATGTGGACGATTTATTACAGTACGGATACGGGGAATATCTTGTAAAAGTATTCGCGTTTCCCGATATGAATGACAATGAGCACTCGGTATCCGCGGCAGCATCGACGAGTTTCTCCTGTTCCGGAAATCAGGACGCGCCGGTCATCGATTACCTGTGGAATACGTTTGATGATACGGTTGAGGTACAGCTTTCCAATATCGATACCTATACCTATCAGAGCTATCCGGACCGTGTGGAAGTAACTTTTATCAATTCCGAAGACGCAAATGATGTGACAGTTATTACGATGGAGGATCTGTCCCCTGACAATAATACGCTGGTTTCGGGCGATTTGAAGAAAGGAACAACCTATGACATTACTGCGGTCAGCAAGAGCGACAGCGAGTATGTTTTAAACAGCGTATCGGATATGACCGATGTAGCGGAGGGCATAACATTTGATGATACAAACGTGATGTCGGAGAATTATTACTACACGGATGGAATTGCCAGAGCATCTTTCAGCTATCTGGAGGTTTGCGAGAATTTTGATCTGGAAAACGCAGGCGCGATGAACGAACCCGGCGTATCCGTAAAATTCACCTTCACAGCGACACCGACGGTTGCCAATGCGGGCTGTGCGTACAGCTATATTGTAGCAGGCGACTGCAGACCGTTCTCTTTTGAGGATGGAACGCTGGATCTGTATACAGACGGAACGTTTCTGATGTGCCAGAATTCGGAAATGCCTCCGGAAGGACCTTCGACCATTCAGGGAATCTGGAAAGATAACGGTGACGGGACAGCGACGTTGAGCTTTAACCACGCAACGTTGACGACATCGGTTGATTGATAGGACATTGACAGACGGATGATGGATGCTGGCAGATGCCAGCCGTCGATTCGGTTTCCTGAGATGCTTTTGTCGGGGACAGGCACTTAAACAAAATAACAATAAAATCCCATGTTCCTGCCGCGGCAGCGTTATGTTGCTTCGGCGGTGGATGTGGGATTTTTTGTGTTACAGAGCGGGACAAAGCGTTCTGGTATGGGCTGGCGAAACATTTATCGGAAGATGCCAGTCTGATAAGGATGGAATTTTCCAAACGGGCATGGTATACTCAACTCAACAAAATAAAGTGAGAAACAGAATCGGAACCGGTGGTGTAAAAATCAGCAGGAATCATAACAGAGCAGGAATTTTGGAATCCTGCATAAAATAAGGGGATCGATACGAGTCAACTACCCACGACCTAAAGGTCATGGGCTTGTAACTGCCCAGTCGTACTAACGGCTTACACCTCCGACCTTTAATCCCCGATAGATATTGCTATCTAAAGTGGCGTTACATCACAGGGTGGTTGACAGCACCCTTTGTAGCAGAGTTTACTCTGTTACAACTGTATCAGGTACTTGGCTATCAGCAAGATAGTTTATTCCCATACGATACAGATTCATAGCTCCAATACGGTCATCATTAGACGTATAACCGCAGTTTTTGCAAGTAAACAAATGTATTTTCTTATTACGATTAGACTTTTCAGTATGTCCACAAGCAGGACAGCATTGACTGGTATAACGAGGATCCACCTTTATTACAGAAGATTGATTCTGCTTCGCTTTGTAAATCAGCTTCTGCTCAAGGTCATAAAAAGACCATGATACAGAAACATAGCGTTTTTTTGTTTTGACACGTTCTGTAACATTGCGAATACCAGTCAAATCTTCTAATACAAAGAGAGTATGCTTTGGATTACCGGTGGCGAGTGCCTTCGATACCTGATGGTTAATATCCTGCATCCAACGGTTTTCTCGCTGACCGATAGCTTTTAGTCTTCGCCTTGAAGATGGCGTATGTCGCATTTGGAGTTTTTTACGAAGCTTGGAATAGTTAGCACGTTTCTGTTTAATAGCTTTACCACTAACAAATCCAGACTTGTGATGACTGTCATAGGTTGCAACAACGAAGTTAATTCCTCTGTCAATGCCTACGACATTACAAATGTCAGAAATATTACTTTCTTCGACATCATAAGTTACTGGTATGTGAAGATAATATTTACCATGTTTGTTTGTGAGCTTAGCAGTACCAAACCTATAGATTGTGTGGTCAAAATATTTAGACATACCTTCAGCGAAATATGGAAGTTTCACACGACCACTCAGCGTATTCACAGAAAAACAGTTTTGCGTTAAAGAATAATCTCTGTTCCAAACTAAATCATACTGAGGTTTCTTGAAGGTTGGTCGTATCCATTTATTATGATTTTCGAGAATAGTTCTATATCTTGCAATGACCGTTTTCAAAACGGACTGAGCCATTTGCGATTTCAGACCAAATTTTTCTCTTAGAGTAGAATACAAAACTTTATTCAGTGAAAACTGCTTTAAATCATGAGTTTGGAATACATAGTCTGAAACATAATTACAGGCATCACGATAAACAGACATAGTTTCATCAAGCAAAACTTTATCTGCATCAGTAGCGACTATTTGAACTTTTGCTGTTATAGTCATCTGTTCCATAGATGTACTCCCTTCATTGATATTTCACTAGATATAGTATATAATAATGGTTAGTGAGTGTCAATAATTATCAGAGGCAGGCTATGGACAATAGATATAATCGTCATAACAGACGAAAATACAGTCTAAAAGTACATATAGTTCTTGTTAACTAAATATCGTAAGAAACTACTAAAAGGTTCTATTGCCGACGATGTTAAGTAAAAGATTTTTGATATAGCTAATACTCGTGGCTACGAAATAATCGCTATGGAAGCAGACAAAGACCACATGCATTTCTTAATAAGTTATGATACGACTGATAGGGTTTGCGACATTGTTAAGATTGTAAAACAAGAAACAACATATTACCTATGGCAAAAGTATGGTTCGTTTCTGTCTAAACAGTATTGGAAGAAAAGGATATTTTGGTCAGACGGATACTTTGCTTGCAGTATTGGAGAAGTATCGTCAGCGACTATACAAAAGTATATTGAAAGTCAGGGTTAATGGCGAAAGATTCACAAGGCTCCTCCCACCACCTGAAGGTAGTGGGTTTCCGCCTATGGCAAACGAAAGGATTTAATTTATGAAAAGAAAACAGGTAACAGCAGCATGCCTGATGGCGGCAACGATGCTGTTTTCAGGCTGCACGCCGAATATCAGTGAATATGCAGCGCGAGCGCAGCAAGCCGGAAAGAGCTTTTGGGAAGGGGAAACAACAGACGCTATGGCGCAGGATAGCGATGCTGCGGCAACAGCAGAGGGCGAGACGTCTGTAGCAGGTGAAACACAGAATGTCAGTACAGGAACCGGCACCGCTGCAGCGAACGATGATGAGGTGCAGGATAGCACCGCTGCGACCGATGACGAGATACAGGGCGGCACAACAGCGACCGGCGGAGAAGCGCAGCACGGCGATACCGCGGCAACAGCAGACAGCGAGATGCCTGCGACCGGCGAAACGCAGACCGACACCGCTACAGAATCTGCGGCAGCAACAGCTCCTCAAATTCCGGCTCTGATGACAGAAGTGACCGACTCCGTTTATGAAGCATACGCGCAGAAATCGGATGCGTTTACCGGTAAGCTGGCGGGACACGACCGTCTGAGCCGTGCAGAAAACGCAGCGCTGGCGGCAGTTCTTTCACAGAAGGAGTACGGTGATAAGACGCTTTGTCTGCAGAACATGGCGAAGTATGACAGCAACGCAAATGAAAGCTTTCTGCTGATGTTTGAGAGCACGCCGTTGACAGCGCGCGGGCGGATTTCCGGCGATCTCTGGTATTATGACGGCGAGTCGGCAAGGCTTCTGGAAAAAGGAATCGTCGTAACCGGACTGCAGCAGGTGACGGGAATTGGGAATCCGTTTGTTATTCTGGAAACGGAAGTCTCCGGCAAAAAACAGGCGGCTGTCTGGACGGTAAAAGATCAAAAGTGCGAAAAGCTTCTGGAGGATGCCGAGACGATCGAAGCAACAAAGGACGGCGTTTGTACGTTTTATCCTGCGGAGAAGACTGTGTACGATCCGCTTGTTTCGGAATGGGACAGTGCAGAAGAAACGGTTCCTGTTTATTATGAAAGAACAGCGGATGGATTTGCAGAGCGTTCGTATCGGGAGCTGACAGCGTCGGAATATTTGGCGTATGTGTCTGCAGAGGATTCGGATGAAGAGGCACAGGCATGGAAGGAAAAGCTGGAAGAGCAGTTCTACACGCAGACGGATGAAAATACAGAATATACCTATTGGTTTTATGCAATTGGGGAGGACAAAATTGCCTATCGCTGCAGGGAAGTCGGGCAGTCGGTCGGACAGGAAGAAGGAATCGATCATGCGGTTGCAAAGTACAGCTGGTGTATCAGCAGCCTAGATCAGGGAAAGCTGACCAAAGCATCGGAGACGATCAGCGGGGATGGATTTTTCTTCCCGTCGAGATCGGAGCAGGAAGAAGCACTGGAGAGCCTGGAGGATATTCCAAACGAATTTACGAAAAACCGGTTGAATAAAGTGCAGAAAACAGCCCGCGCGACGGTCGGTCAGGCGGTTGCACAGATTCTGGAGGTACAGGAGTACCCGGATGATGCGCTGTGTTTTGCAGAGACGGCGGATTACGATGGGAACGGCAAAAAAGAAACGTTTGCGGCGATCGGCAGGTACGACGGAGCCTTCGGCGCGCCGGTATGCGACCTGTGGTTTGTCGGCGCGGACGGCGCAGTTTTGGAAGAAGAGAATTTTGCCTTTAAGGAGCTGGAAAAGCTGGGAAGCGCCTTTGTGCTGTATCGTGGCTACGAAGTGTCCGGCGTCAGCGACATGCTGTTTGGCGTGCAGGAGCAAGGAGCAGTGCGCCTGTTAAAACAGATGGGGCACTTTGAGCTGGACGATGACGGCGATCTGATGGCATGGACTGCCGGGACAGAAGCCGCGCCGGGATATTATGACATCAGCCTGCGCACACTGACAGAGTATCGATTAGAAGAAATCCGTGAAAAAGAGCTGTTGCAGTATAAAAACGGCAAGGCAGTGTTAAAGAGTATCCTGCGGCAGGTTGGATCAGATTCCGGGAAAATACAGATTTTATCCGGGGAAAACAATAGGATTCATGTCAACCTTTCGGACGCGGAAGGAAGCTGGTACGAGACATGGAAAGTGGAAAACGACAGACTTGTACTGACAGACAGCGGAGAAGGCAGTGTAAAAGAGGTTCATGAAAGCGGTGATGTGTCCGGACAAAACGCAGTCAGTCAAAACAGCGCTGTATCTGACCGGGAAGCAGACAGCATCAGTGAAAACAATGCGGCAGCATCCGACCGGACAGGCAGCATCGACACGAGGTCTGTAACAAAGAGCGGGCAAAAGTCAGAAAACGGGACAGAAAGCCCTGCCTTTGACTTTTCTGCGCCCGATGGGACAGCAAAGGAAACTCAGACAGAACAAGAATAGGAAATTACAAAAATATGGCATTTGCACATTTGCACGTCCATACAGAGTACAGCCTGCTGGACGGTTCCAATAAAATCAAAGAATATGTAAAACGAGTCAAGGAGCTGGGCATGACGGCTGCGGCGATTACCGACCATGGCGCAATGTACGGTGTGATCGATTTTTACCGTGCGGCGCGGGCAGAGGGTATCAATCCGATTTTGGGCTGTGAGGTCTATGTTGCGCCCAATTCCCGTTTTGACCGGGAGATTACCGGCGGGGATGACCGGTATTACCATCTGGTGCTTCTGGCGGAAAATAATACTGGTTACGCGAATCTGAGCAAAATCGTCAGCCGCGGTTTTACGGAGGGGTACTATTACAAGCCGCGTGTCGATATGGAGGTTCTGGAGGAATTTCACGAGGGAATTATCGCGCTGTCTGCGTGCCTGGCAGGCGAAGTGCCGCGCTATATCCAGAAAGGACTGCCGGAGGAAGCAAAAAAATGCGCATTAAAGTATCAGTCGATTTTTGGGAAGGATAATTATTTTCTGGAACTGCAGGATCATGGGATTCCGGAGCAGCAGACCGTAAACATGGCGCTTTTACAGATGTCGCGAGAACTGGACATTCCGTTAGTATGCACGAACGACGTGCACTACACCTATGCGGAGGACGCAAAGCCCCACGATATCCTTCTGTGTATCCAGACCGGCAAAAAGCTTTCCGACGAAAACCGGATGCGTTACGAGGGCGGTCAGTATTTCGTCAAAAGCGAAGAAGAGATGAAGGGACTGTTTCCCTATGCGTGGGAGGCAGTGGAAAATACACAGCGAATTGCAGACCGCTGTCATGTGGAAATCGAGTTTGGTAAGACGAAGCTGCCGCATTTTGATGTGCCGGAGGGCTATGATTCCTGGGGATATTTGAACAAGCTGTGCACTGACGGCATGAAAGAGCGCTATCCGGAGGACGACGGCACGCTGCAGAAGCGTCTGGAATACGAGCTGGGTATTATCAAGCGCATGGGATATGTGGACTATTTCCTGATCGTGTGGGATTTTATCAACTATGCCAGAGAAAACGGTATTCCGGTAGGACCTGGACGTGGAAGTGCAGCTGGAAGCATCGTTTCCTACTGCCTGCATATCACGAATATTGATCCGATCCGTTATAGCCTGCTGTTTGAGCGTTTCCTGAACCCGGAACGAGTTTCCATGCCGGATATCGATATCGACTTCTGTTATGAACGCAGACAGGAGGTCATCGATTATGTCGGACGCAAATATGGAAAAGAAAAGGTTGTGCAGATTGTCACATTCGGTACGCTGGCGGCAAAGGGTGTCATCCGCGACGTCGGGCGTGTCATGGATCTGCCGTATTCCTTTGTGGATTCGATTGCAAAAATGATTCCGAACGAGCTGAACATGACGATTGATAAGGCACTGTCAATGAACGCAGAGCTGCGCAAGCTCTACGAGAGCGATGAACAGGTGCACGTGCTGATTGATATGAGTAAACGGCTGGAGGGATTGCCGCGCCACACCTCGATGCACGCAGCAGGGGTTGTGATCTGTCCGGAGGCGGCAGATCATTTTGTACCGCTTTCACGGGGGTCGGATGGTTCGATCACAACGCAGTTTACGATGACGACGCTGGAAGAGCTCGGACTGTTAAAAATGGACTTTCTGGGGCTTCGAACCCTGACAGTAATCGACCACGCGGTCAAGATGATTGAGCATGACACCGGTGTGAAGCTCGATATGGAGCATCTGGATTATAACGATAAAAAAGTGCTGGATTCGCTCTGCACCGGCAGGACGGACGGCGTGTTCCAGCTGGAAAGCGGCGGGATGAAAAGCTTCATTAAGGAGCTAAAGCCCCAGAACCTGGAGGATATCATCGCGGGTATTTCCCTGTACCGTCCCGGGCCGATGGACTTTATTCCAAAATATATTAAAGGAAAAAACAATCATGACGAAATCACCTATTCCTGTCCGGAGCTGGAACCGATCCTGTCTCCGACCTACGGCTGTATCGTGTATCAGGAGCAGGTTATGCAGATTGTGCGCGACCTCGGCGGCTACACGATGGGACGAAGCGACCTGGTTCGCCGTGCGATGAGCAAGAAAAAGCAGTCTGTCATGGAAAAAGAACGGGCGAATTTCGTTTACGGCAATCCCGAAGAGGGCGTGCCCGGCTGTGTGGCCCGGGGCATTCCGGAAAAGGTCGGTCTGGAAATTTACGCGGAAATGATGGATTTTGCAAAATACGCGTTCAACAAGTCCCACGCCGCATGCTACGCGGTTGTCGCTTACCAGACGGCTTACCTGAAATATTATTATCCGGTGGAATTTATGGCGTCCCTAATGACTTCTGTAATCGATAACCCCGGAAAAGTGGCGGAATACATTCTGGTCTGCCGCCAGATGGGAATCGCGATTCTGCCGCCGGATATCAACGAGGGAGAGCCGGGATTTTCGGTATCGGGAAAATCAATCCGGTACGGACTGACTGCGATCAAGGGTGTAGGACATCCGGTTGCGGACGCGGTGATCGCAGAGCGGAAGCAGCGGGGCGTGTTCAAAAACCTGCAGGATTTTCTATCCAGAATGTCCGATACGGAAGTCAATAAGCGCAACGTGGAAAACTTCATCAAAGCGGGTGCATTCGACAGCCTTGAGGGAACACGCAAGCAGTTTATGAGCGTATTTGTGCAGCTGATGGATCAGAATCAGCAGAATCGGAAAAATAATATGGCGGGACAGCTTTCTTTATTCGATCTGGTGGACGAGTCGGAAAAGAAAAACTATGAAATCCGCTTTCCGGATGTCGGGGAATATTCGAAGGAAATTCTTCTGACCTTTGAAAAAGAAGTCCTCGGTGTGTATGTCAGCGGGCATCCGCTGCAGGAATACGAGCAGCTCTGGCGCAGGAATATTTCTAATACAACGGCAGATTTTATGCTGGATGAGGAGACAAACAGCGTCCATATTCAGGACGGAGCAAAGGCGGTCATCGGCGGAATTATCGAGGAAAAGAAGATCAAATATACCAAAAACGATAAGGTGATGGCGTTTTTACAGGTGGAGGATCTGGTTGGAACGATTGAAGTTATCGTTTTCCCGAAAACCTATGAGCAGTACGGCAGCAAGCTGATGGAGGATGAAAAGGTTCTCCTGCGGGGGCGCGTTTCCGCAGAGGAGGACAAAGACGCGAAGCTGATCTGTGAATCCGTGCAGACGTTTGACGAAATCCCCAAAAAGCTCTGGATTAAGTTTCCGACGATGGAAGCTTATCAGCAGCAGGAAAAAAAGCTGCTTTCGGCAATCGCAGCTTCCGACGGCAAGGATACCGTGGTGATTTATGTGGAAAATCCGCGCGCGATGAAGCAGCTTGGGGCGAATCAGACCGTTCATGGGGACGAGGCGCTTTTAAAGCAGCTGGAAGAGTTGTTTGGAGAAGAAAACGTAAAGCTGATGTAAGTTTCACAAAACCATTGAAAAGAAAGCCCGTTTCGATTAAAATAAAAAATGGTTTTACGGATTTTGAAATCTTAAGATTGAAGTCCAGCCCGCAGCGGCAGACAGGAGGAACAATGGCAGCTAAGATAAAGACAATTGGAGTTCTTACAAGCGGCGGAGATGCGCCGGGTATGAATGCGGCAATCCGTGCGGTTGTTCGGAAAGCGATTTGCAACGGCGTCAAAGTAAAAGGCATTAAAAAAGGCTATCAGGGCCTGTTAAATGAAGAAATCATAGATATGGATGCCCGCAGCGTTTCGGATACCATCCAGAAGGGCGGTACGATTCTGGGAACCGCACGTTGTCTGGAATTTAAGACCGAAGCCGGACAGAAAAAGGGCGCGGAGATCTGCCGCAGACACGGCATCGACGGTCTGGTTGTTATTGGCGGCGACGGCTCTTACAGAGGTGCGCAGGCGATGTCCAGACTTGGGATCAATACGATCGGTCTGCCGGGCACGATCGATCTGGATATTGCATGTACCGAATATACGATCGGTTTCGATACGGCAGTCAATACCGCGATGCAGGCAATCGATAAGGTAAGGGATACTTCATCTTCACATGAACGCTGCAGTATTATCGAAGTAATGGGCAGAAATGCCGGTTATATCGCACTGTGGTGCGGCGTCGGCACCGGCGCGGAGGATATCCTTCTTCCTGAAAAGTACGACTATGACGAGCAGCAGCTGATTAACAATATTATCAACAACCGGAAAAAGGGCAAAACCCACCATCTGATCATCAATGCAGAAGGTATCGGTCATTCTACTTCCATGGCGAAGAGAATTGAAGCAGCAACGGGTGTGGAAACCAGAGCAACCATCCTGGGGTACATGCAGCGAGGCGGCAGCCCGACCTGTCTGGATCGTTATTATGCTTCTATCATGGGCGCTTATGCGGCAGACATCCTCTGCGCAGGCAGCTCGAACCGTGTTGTGGCTTACAAACACGGTGAATTTGTAGACTATGATATCGAGGAAGCACTTGCGATGCAGAAAGAGATTCCCGAATATCATTATCAGGTCAGCAAAGCGCTGGCCACCTGACGATACAGGACGCAAAGGGGCGGCTGCACACGAAACGTGTGTGGCCGTTGTGCGTTTTCATAAAGATCAACGGAGGAACCTGCATGATTACTGCAGCATCCAACAGCCGGATCAAAAGGCTGGTACAATTGAATCAAAAGTCGAAGCTGCGCAGAACGGAGGACGTTTTTCTGGCAGAGGGTGTGAAGATGTTTCTGGAAGCACCGAGAGAGCAGCTGCAGGAGGTCTATGTTTCGGAATCCTTTCTGGAAAAGTGCAGCTGCAGGGAGCATCTGGAAGAGGTTGGCTACGAAGTTGTTTCCGACAGCGTTTTTTCTAAAATATCGGATACCTGCACGCCACAGGGCGTTTTATGCGTGCTGAAACAGTTTCACTATAATATAGAAGAAATGCTGCGGGACAAAGCACCGCTGTTTCTGCTTCTGGAAAATATACAGGACCCCGGCAACCTCGGTACGATGCTGCGAACCGGCGAGGGTGCCGGCGTTTCCGGGATTATCATGAGCAGGGATACAGTCGATTTGTACAACCCAAAGGTTATCCGTTCAACGATGGGCAGCATCTACCGCGTTCCGTTTTATTATGCGGACGATTTTGCGGCGGCGGTTCATCAGGTACAGCAGGCGGGTGTCAGCGTATACGCGGCGCATCTGCGCGGGAAAAATTCCTATGCCTGTCAGGATTACACAAAGGGGACGGCATTTCTGATCGGTAACGAGGGCAACGGTCTGCGGGAAGAGACTGCAGAGCTTGCGGACTGTTACATTCGGATTCCGATGGAGGGCAAAGTCGAGTCGCTAAATGCGGCGGTGGCGTCTTCGATTCTGATGTATGAAGCGCATCGGCAGAGGGCGACGCTTGAAAAATAACATTTTTCGAGCTCGAGATTTGTGTCTGCGCGCACTTGACACAAACTCGACATGCGCAAAAAGCGTGCGCAGAAATGAGAGGCACAGATGAAAATCGGTTTTATCGGACTTGGAAATATGGCGCAGGCGATGATTGGAGGAGTTTTGAGAAATCACCTGGCTGTGCCGGAGGAAATTTACGGTTCTGCAAAAACGGCGGAGACGGAAAGCAAAGTGCATGAAATGTTTGGCATCACGGTGACAGGCGATAACCTGGAAACCGCGCGGCAGGCAGAGCTTTTGATTCTTGCCGTAAAGCCGCAGTTTCTGGAGAAAGTGATCGGACAGATCAGCGACATTGACCTGACCGGTAAGACGATTCTGAGCATTGCGGCAGGCAAAAGTCTTGCGTGGCTGGAAGAGCAGTTCTGTGCGCCGCTTCCGTTTGTGCGTGCGATGCCAAATACGCCGGCGCTGGTCGGGGAAGGCTGTACCGGAGTCTGCTATGGCAGCAGGGTAACTCCTGAGATGAAAGAAAAAACGGCGGCTGTCCTGGACAGTTTCGGCAAGACGGTTGAGCTTCCGGAACGTCTGATGGATGTGCTGACCGGCGTTAGCGGCTGTGCGCCTGCCTGGATTTTTATGCTGATCGAGGCGATGGCAGACGGTGCAGTTGCGGAAGGCATGCCGCGCAGCCAGGCATATGAATGCGCTGCACAGGCTGTGCTCGGCAGCGCGAAGCTGATGCTTGAGACCGGAAAGCATCCGGGAGAGTTAAAGGATATGGTCTGCTCTCCGGCAGGCTCCACGATTCAGGCGGTACGCGTTTTAGAGGAAAAAGGCTTCCGCGGCGCAGTGACCGATGCGGTCATCACTGCGGTGGAAAAGTCCAGAAGCCTGTAAAATAGTTTGTTACAAAAATGTTAAAAACAGGAATAAAGGAAGATCTGATGGAAAAAATAATCCCGTCAGGTCTTCTTTTTTTGATAAAAAATCGAAAAAACCGCAGAAAATGGCTGTCCTTTTTATGAAAAGAGAATTTACTATGTTAAAGCGGCATTTGTTGAAAACTTTGAAAAATAGTAAGAAAAAGGCGATGATTTCGGAGGTTTGTTGTAGAAATATCACAATAGAAGAAAAATCTTTGTGGGGAACTAACGGAAATTTGTGGTTCCGGGCGAACGACTTGACATTTGATTGTAATATTGCTATCATATCATGCGTAACAATTGTTAATAAGTTTGTAACAATTGAAACAGCTCTGTAACAAGGAGCATCCCACAAAAAGCTCCTGAATTTCACCGGCAGAATGGTCGGGGAAGCAGAGTAAGATTTATGGAGGTAAGAATGAACGGAAAAGGCAGAAAGTTGTTTCGTAGTGCAGTCGGCATTTTAACATCTGTTATGATGATGGGTGCATATACGACAACC
Organism: Gallintestinimicrobium sp.; assembly: GCF_046968865.1. Taxonomy (NCBI): domain Bacteria; kingdom Bacillati; phylum Bacillota; class Clostridia; order Lachnospirales; family Lachnospiraceae; genus Gallintestinimicrobium; species Gallintestinimicrobium sp. The sequence continues at coordinate 153,299 of NZ_JBKVPW010000005.1, forward strand.
GCTATGGCAAGTGGTATCGGTGTCATTGATGCGAAAGACATGCTGGACATTCATGCAGAAGCAAATACAGCGTCTGCGGTGGTTGGTCAGGTCATGGAGGACGGTCATGTGGCGATCCTTGCAAAGTACAACGACTGGGTGCAGATCCAGGCGGGAGAAATTGCAGGATGGGTACCGGCTGAAAATCTGGTCGAGACAGAGATTTCCAACGAAGAGGCTGTTGCAGCCAATGAGCAGGTGATCGCTGAACGGACAGGAGCAACAGCATCCGAAGATGAATTCTTTGCAGAGGAAGAAGTACAGCAGGATGAAACAGCAGCTTTACAGGCAGAGGCGAGTGAAGCAGCACAGAATGAGATAGAAGAAGTACAGGCAGCCGAGGAAGCAGCACGCATCGAAGCGGAGGCGCAGGCAAAGGCAGCAGCCGAGGAAGCGGCGCGGCTTGAAGCAGAGGCGCAGGCAAAGGCAGCCGAGGAAGCAGCACGCATCGAAGCGGAGGCGCAGGCAAAGGCAGCCGAAGAAGCCGCACGGCTCGAAGCGGAAGCGCAGGCAAAGGCAGCAGCCGAGGAAGCAGCCCGCATCGCAGCGGAGGCGCAGGCAAAGGCAGCAGCCGAGGAAGCAGCACGCATCGCAGCCGAAGCCCAGCAGGCAGCTTTGGCTGCCCAGGCGGCGCAGACCGCAGCGATATCCGCAGAGGAATTAAAACTGCTTGCAAATATTATTTACTGTGAAGCAGGCAGTGAATCTTACGTTGGTAAGGTTGCGGTAGGCAATGTCATCATGAACCGCGTCAAGAGTGCATCGCAGCCCAATACGATCACCGAGGTTGTTTACGCAAAAGGACAGTTTTCCCCTGTTAGAAACGGTTCGCTGCAGAGGGCACTGAGCAGTGACAAGGCAGATGCAGCCTGCTATCAGGCAGCAATCGAAGCATTAGCCGGTGCACAGCCGGTCGGCGGCAAGCTGTTTTTCAGAAGAAATAACGGTCGTTCCGGACAGGTAATCGGACATCACGTTTTTTACTAAAACAGTATCATAGCCGGGGCATTTGTCTCAACAGCATTGTAAGGGAATCGTCAGAAGATGATAAGAATCCATTGTTTCTGACAGAAAAAGAGCGAAAAAAGGCATGTGGAAAAGGATTGTTTTTCACACGCCTTTTTTGTATTCATGACAATAGAATCCTCGCAGGGCGCACACTTGACAGTAATTGACGGATTTGATATGATGACGCTAATCATGTAATATAATTGTAACATTTGATGAGCCGATTTTGGGAGCGCCAAAGGCGCGGAAAATCAATGGAGGCTCAGCTATCGTTACTGTCTGCGGATATGAGGGGATAGAAAGGATCATCGATTTATGGGCTGGAGCAGAAAATGTGAGAAAAGGGGGAAGCACTGGCTGCGGGCTGCAGCGCTGGGAGTCGTCTTTTTGTGGACGGCCGGAAGCAGTCTGCAGGCAGAGGCAGAATCGAGCAAAAGCGCGCACTGGCACAAGGGCGTTGGCGTGGAGGCGTGGCTGACAGGAGCGGATAAGGAACAGGTCAGTCAGAACGCAGCATCCCAAAATGGGGCGGCAGATGCAGCGACCGGCGCAGCCGGCGGGCAGGAAACGGATGTAGCGTCTGACAGTGCGGACAGCAAAACCAAGGCTTCGTCCGGCGATGGAACGAAAATGGACGACCTGACCGGAACGATCGTGATGACGAGCGTCCAGAATGTATTGAATGTCAGGACGGAACCGGACAGTGAGGCAGAGCTTGCAGGGTATCTGTATGCAGACTGTGGCGGTACGGTGCTGGAACAAAAGGATGGATGGACAAAGCTTGAGTCCGGCGAACTGACCGGCTGGGCGAACAACGATTATCTGCTGTTTGGGGAAGAGGCGCGGAAAGAGGCAAAAGACGCGGGACGGATTGTGGCAACGACCAAAACAGGCGCTTTGAGAATCCGGAAAGAACCTTCAGGAGATGCTGCGATTTATGATCTGCTGGAAGAAGGTGCAAAGTATGAGGTCGTGGATGAAGAGCAGATCCGTTTCAGCGAGGATCAGGAAATCACGGCGGACTGGGTTGCGATCAATTACGGCGGAAAGACCGGATATGTGTCTTCGGAATATGTCCAGGTTGATTTTGAAATCGATTACGGAGAGACGGTTGAGCAGGTAAAAGCGCGCGAGGAAGCGGAAACGGCGAGACTGCAGGCGGAAAAAGAAGTTGCCGCACAGAAACAGAAGAAGGAAAAGGCAGCGCAGGCGGAAAAGGAAGCGAACAAGGCTGCTGCACTGGCTGCGGACGACAGCGTGCTTTTGGCGGCGCTCATTCAGTGTGAAGCGGGAGAAGAGCCCTACGAAGGACAGGTAGCTGTCGGCGCAGTCGTGATGAATCGGGTCAGAAGCGGCGCTTATCCGAATACGGTTAAGGGAGTTATCTATGCTTCGGGACAGTTTACACCGGCGGGAAGCGGACAGGTTGGACGCGTTGTCGCAAGTGGAAAGATCAAGGCAAGCTGCCTGCAGGCGGCACAGGAAGCGATGGCGGGAAGCACCCCGGTTGGAACGGCAACGCATTTTAGACGGGCAGGAAGCAGGGAAGGTATTGTGATCGGACATCATGTATTTTGGTAGACGGGGCATGATTTTTGTAGTATGATAGTCATAAGTCACAGGAAAGGAGGAGTTACATGACGGAAGTATTTGCCTGGCTGGCTCTGTTGATTTTACTTGTGCTGATTGAGCTTGCGACGATGGGGCTGACGACAATCTGGTTTGCAGCCGGAGCTCTTGTTGCGACGATTGCAGCTGCCTGTGGTGCGCCGGTTCTGGTGCAGGTCATCCTGTTTTTGGTAGTGTCCGTGCTGATGCTTGTTTTTACAAGACCGGTTGCCATGCGCTATTTCAATGTTGGAAGGGCGAAGACCAATGTGGACAGCATGCTTGGGGAACGCGGTATCGTGACCGGCAGGATTGATAACCTGCACAGCTGCGGACAGGTTACGCTCAAAGGCATGGAGTGGTCAGCAAGATCTCAGGAAACTGAGGGGACGATTGAAGAGGGTACCGTCGTCATTGTAAAAAAGATCGACGGCGTGAAGCTGATCGTTGTTCCGGACGAGATCGAAACAGAAGAACCTGTAACAAACAGCAGAGAGACTGCTGACAACATGCGGTAAGACCGCGGAAATGAGGGTAATTATGATAGGTGGATTGGTAATACTCATTATTTTAATTCTTGCAATTGCAATTGTAGCGTCCTGCATCAAGATCGTACCGCAGGCGCAGGCTTATGTCGTAGAACGTCTCGGCGCATACCAGGATACCTGGAGCGTTGGTCTTCACTTTAAAGTGCCGATTGTCGATAAAGTTGCAAAGCGCGTACTGTTAAAGGAACAGGTAGCGGATTTCCCGCCTCAGCCCGTTATCACAAAGGATAACGTTACGATGCGGATCGATACCGTTGTCTTTTTCCAGATCACAGATCCCAAGCTGTTTACCTACGGAGTTGAAAATCCGATCATGGCGATTGAAAACCTGACCGCGACAACCCTGCGTAACATCATCGGAGACCTGGAACTGGATCAGACCCTGACCTCCCGTGAAACGATCAATGCCAAGATGCGTGCATCCCTGGATATCGCAACCGATCCCTGGGGCATCAAGGTAAACCGTGTCGAATTAAAGAACATCATTCCTCCCGCAGCAATTCAGGATGCGATGGAGAAGCAGATGAAGGCAGAGCGTGAACGCCGTGAAGCGATCCTGCGTGCCGAAGGTGAAAAGAAATCTACCATCCTGGTAGCAGAAGGTAAAAAGGAATCCGCAATTCTGGAAGCAGAGGCAGAAAAGCAGTCTGCAATCCTGCGCGCAGAAGCAGAGAAAGAAAAGATGATCCGTGAGGCAGAAGGTGAAGCGGAAGCAATCCTGAAAGTCCAGCAGGCGACTGCAAACGGTCTGCGTTTCATCAAGGATGCAGGAGCGGATGATTCTGTACTTCGTTTAAAGAGTCTGGAGGCTCTGGAAAAGGTTGCGGACGGCAAGTCTACAAAGATCATCATTCCGTCCGAAATTCAGAACATGGCGGGACTGCTGACCAGTGCGAAGGAGCTTTTAAGCGACAAATAAGCTCACACGTACCATCTTCGATGCTATCCGCTGCCTGACAGCGTATTTCATCTTTACAAAAAAGGACCGTACATTCTATAATGAATGTACGGTTTTTTATTTTATGATGCCAGGGTCAAAAGGTCTAAGCCCACATGAGCTTGCTCATAGGTGGGTGAAAGACCTCTTGACCCGCCCAGATAGGAGCATAAAAGTGGGATGATAATCCCACGATATGCGACTATCGGGCAGGATTGTGGGAGTGCGCAGCACGGAACAATCCGTAGGCATCAAGGTCGGGGGCTTTTGACCCCGACATCATTTCATAGGAAAATGCGTCCTATGAAATAAAAACGCGCTACGAGGATGCGCACTCGGCGCAGGGGTAGATGGTTGCCGAAGCAACCGCGCCTCGGCGCGAGAATGTGCCAAGGCACTTTCTTTTTTATCAGGAAACAAATCCTGCAGCGCAGGATTTTATGAAGAGGAGGATACATCATGGACCTGACAGGACGTCATTTTTTGAAATTACTGGATTATACGCCGGAGGAAATCAATTATTTAATCGACCTTGCAGCGGAGCTGAAACGCCTCAAAAAAGCAGGCATTCCGGTCGATACCTTACGGGGCAAAAATGTTGCACTGATTTTTGAAAAGACCAGCACGAGAACCCGCAGCTCCTTTGAGGTTGCTGCACACGATCTTGGCATGGGATGTACTTACCTTGATCCGTCCAGCTCCCAGATTGGCAAAAAAGAGAGCATCCGCGACACCGCACGCGTTCTGGGACGGATGTTTGAAGGAATTGAATACCGCGGTTACGGACAGGAAATCGTAGAAGAGCTTGCAAAATATGCAGGCGTTCCGGTATGGAACGGTCTGACCAATGAGTTCCATCCGACCCAGATGCTGGCGGACCTTTTGACGATTCGCGAGCATCTTGGAAAGCTGAAAGGCGTGAATCTGGTTTATATGGGAGACGCCCGCTACAACATGGGCAATTCCTACATGGTCGTATGCGCGAAGATGGGCATGCACTTTACCGCCTGCGCTCCGTCCCGTTATTTCCCGGACAAGGCTCTGGTTGAGCAGTGTCAGGAAATTGCAAAGCAGACCGGCGGCAGCATTACGCTGACCGAAGACGTAGAGAATGGAACAAAGAATGCGGACGTTATCTGCACCGACGTATGGGTTTCGATGGGCGAGCCGGATGCGGTATGGATGGAGCGTATCGAAGACCTGATGCCTTATCAGGTAAACCGCAAAGTGATGCAGAATGCCGGGAATGCGATTTTCATGCACTGCCTGCCTGCATACCATGACCGCAACACCCAGATCGGCAGAGAAATCGGAGAGCGCTTCGGTATCTATGAGATGGAAGTAACGGATGAAGTCTTTGAATCCGACGCGTCGGTTGTATTCGACGAGGCAGAAAACCGCATGCACACCATCAAAGCAGTGATGGCGGCAACACTGGGCTGGAAAAATCCGACAGAGGTATAACGGAAGGACAGCAGCATTTGCTTCGGTGTATGACAATAGCACAGACGCAAAGTGTTTTGTTGCTGAAAAGGAGAAGAGTTCATGTTGGATCAAAAGAAGCTGGACAGCCTCCTTACAGGCTGTCGGTTTTGGGAAAAGGTTCAGTGCTTTGAAACGGTGGATTCGACGAATCTGATTGTCAAAGACTGGGCACGGCAGGGTGCAGAAGAAGGAAGGTGCGCAGTTGCGGAGGCACAGACGGCAGGACGCGGCAGAAGGGGAAGAAGCTGGATTTCCCCGCCCGGAGAAAATCTGTATTTCAGCATTTTGCTGCGCCCACAGGCGGAAGCGTCTCATGTGGCGATGATTACACTGCTGATGGCGATCGCCGTAACGCAGAGCGTACGGGAGCTTCATCTGGATGCGAAGATCAAATGGCCGAACGACGTGGTGGTAAACGGAAAGAAAATCTGCGGAATTTTGACGGAAATGTATCAGTCTGCAGCCGGCAGCTTTTTTCTTGTGATCGGGACGGGAATCAACGTCAATCAGAAGGAATTTCCGGAAGAGGTAAAAAAGACAGCGGGTTCTCTGGCGCTGGAGTTGGGAGCCGATGTGGACCGGGAAGTACTTCTTGCGTCCGTGCTGAGACATTTTTTGGATTGCTACGACAGATTTCTGGAAACAATGGATTTGAGCGGACAAAAAGAGCTTTACGAGAGCTTTCTTGTCAACAAAGGACGCGTTGTAGAGGTGCTGGATCCCAAAGGTGAATGGCAGGGAACGGCAATCGGCATTGAGAAGACCGGCGAGCTGCTTGTCCGGAGAAAGGACGGTTCCGTTGAAGCGGTCTATGCCGGAGAAGTATCAGTGAGAGGAATATATGGATATGTCTGAAACAGGAAAATTGGGAGAAAAAATCGTGCTCTGCGGGGCGAACGCCTACGAGCAGAAATATTATTTTAATCCAAGATTCAGCAAAATCCCGCAGTCCGTTCAGGATGAATTGCACATTATCTGCGTGCTGTTTACCCGGGAAGTGGGAGGAATTTTTACGATCGTATTTGAAGAGGACGGAACGCTCGCGTTTGAAACCAATGCGGCAGACGATGATTTATTATATGATGAAATTTCGAGCGGACTTCTGATTGCGGAAATCAAAAGAAACCGTCAGGAGCTTTTAGAATCTCTGACTTTGTATTATCGGGTTTTTATTCTCGGTGAGGATGTGTCCGCGCTTCTGGAGGAAGAAGATTGAAAAATAAGTTCCTGTTCACCCGCGGCATGCGCAAATGGCGTGCGCAGAAATGAGAGGAAAGAATGATTTTAGTAATTGATGTAGGAAATACAAATATTACATTTGGTGTATACGAGTCCAAAAAACTGGTTACGACGTTTCGGATGACATCCCGGACGATGCGTACTTCGGACGAATACGGCACGGAGATTCTGGCGATGCTGCAGAACAATCAGATCGACCGCCGGAAGGTCGGGGGCGCAATCATTGCGAGCGTTGTGCCGAAGGTCATGCATGCGCTGATCGGCGCGGTTGTGCGCTATCTGCATACCGAACCGTTGATCGTTGGCAGTGGAATCAAAACCGGCATCAAGATCACCTCCGAGAATCCAAAGGAAATCGGACCGGACAGAATTGTGGACGTAGTCGCCGCTTATGAAAAGTACGGCGGTCCTGTGCTGGTTCTGGATTTTGGAACGGCGACGACCTACGACCTCGTTACAGAGGACGGAAGATTTGGTGTCGGCATCACCGCACCCGGCATTCGAATTTCTGCAAAGGCGCTGTGGGAGGATACGGCGCGCCTGCCGGAGGTTGAAATTAAAAAGCCAGATTCCATTCTGGCGCGGGAAACGATTTCCAGTATGCAGGCAGGTCTGGTTTACGGACAGATCGGTCAGACCGAATATATCATCAATCAGGTCAAAAAAGAGACCGGTATCACAGATCTGAAGGTCGTTGCGACCGGCGGACTGGGACGGATTATTGCCGATGAAACAGATACGATCGACATTTACGACAGCGCCCTGACGCTGGATGGACTGCGGATTCTGTACGAGAAAAACTGCAGCGGAAAATAAGTTCCGGGCAGCAGAAGGGTGTGTTCTGCTGTCGGAAAACGCAGGAAGTAAAAATGCTTCCGAAAAAGGAGGAGTATGAAACAGCTTACGATCGGAAACGTGAGCCTTGCAAATCCTGTGATTTTAGCGCCAATGGCAGGTGTCAGCGACCTGCCATTTCGTTTGCTCTGCCATGAGCAGGGGGCAGGAATGGTCTGTTCGGAAATGATCAGCGCAAAGGCGATTCTTTATCATAACAAAAATACCGAAGAACTGATGCAGATTCATCCGGACGAGGGACCGGTTTCCCTGCAGCTGTTCGGTTCTGATCCGGATATCGTCAGCGAGATGGCAAAGCGAATTGAAGAACGTCCGTTTGCAGTGATGGATCTGAACATGGGCTGTCCGGTGCCGAAGGTGGTCAACAACGGCGAGGGCAGTGCCCTGATGAAAAATCCCCTGTTGGCGGGAAAAATTATAGAAAAAACGGCAAAAGCGATTCAAAAGCCCCTGACGGTAAAAATTCGCAAGGGCTTCGATGATGCGCACGTCAATGCGGTTGAAATGGCAAAAATCGCGCAGGAATCCGGCGCTGCGGCTGTTGCGGTGCACGGCAGGACGCGGGAGCAGTATTATTCCGGAACGGCGGATTGGGACATCATCACACAGGTAAAGCAGGCGGTAAAAATTCCTGTTATCGGCAACGGGGATGTCGTGGACGCGGCAAGCGCGCTGCGGCTGTTTGAGCAGACCGGCTGCGACGGCATTATGGTCGGACGCGGCGCACAGGGCAACCCGTGGATTTTCCGGGAAATTCTGGCAGCGCTGGAAGATCGCGAAATTCCGGCACGCCCGAACCGCCGGGAGCTGTACGAGATGATTATTCGGCATGCACAGCTGTCCTGCACCTACAAAGGCGAATATATCACTGTGCGCGAAATGCGCAAGCATCTGGCATGGTACACGACCGGCCTTCCCCACGCGGCCGGGCTGCGCAGGCAGATCAATAGCATGGAAACGATGGAAGAGCTGATGGAGGGAATGAAACTGCTGCTGGAAGCATAAACTGGCGTATGAGAGAAATCGCTTATTTTATGCTGGAGCCGCGTGCCAGGGAAGCGCCGTCAATCTGTTTGGGCAGCCGCGCACTCCGCTGGGAAACGCCTCGACTGGAACGTTTTTTGTGGCACGGCTATCGGGTCAGCCTGTATCTGTTTCCCTGCCGCCTCGAGGGCACGAAGCGACTGCGCTGGTGGATGGAGCGGATTGGCAGCGCCTTGGAAGAGCAGGGGACTGCGCTTTGGCTTGCGCCGGAGCTGGAAGCTGCCTGGGAGGATTGGCAGCCGCCGTTGCCGGATGCAGCGCTGGCGGCAGAAATTCTGCGTGGTCAGCCGTTTCGAGAAAATCTGGTGCTGCTTGCGGATGCAGAGGAAACGGCGGGACAATGGAGCCGTGGACGCGAAAACGGTATCCGTCCCGTGTCTCGTCTCTGGCAGGAGGACTTTTTACGACTGGTGTCAGCGGATTTAAACGGCTTGTATCTGGTGGGGCAGAAGGAAGCGGCGTGGGAGCATTTTTCAGACTGGCTGTATGGGGAAAGCGGTCTGCCGGTCTGTTTTGTGAATAGAATACCAGAAACGGATGGACGAAAAACCGTTCTTGTGGAGCTTCGGGCAAATGCCCGGATTTTGAAGGAACATCCGGAATTTGGAAGCCTGTATGTGGATTTGACGTCTGATGTCGAAAAAAGGCGGCAAATCAGGGAAAAAAGAGCCGATATCTCCTATATCTCCGCCCGAAATTACCTTGACACTGCCCTGAAAGCACGGTATAATGCGATTTGATTAAAAGAAACGAAAGGGCGCGGGAAAATATCCCTGCGCCCGAGATTTTTCATGAGGTAAAAGGAAAAGCAAAATGGAAGAAAAAAAGAATATCCTTACCTATCAGGGACTTCGTAAATATGAAGATGAGCTGCATGACCTGAAGGTTGTCAAACGTCAGGAAGTAGCACAGAAGATTAAAGAAGCAAGAGAGCAGGGCGACCTTTCCGAGAACGCGGAATATGATGCAGCAAAGGACGAACAGCGCGATATCGAAGCAAGGATTGAAGAGCTGGAAAAGATCCTGAAGAATGCAGAGGTTGTTGTAGAAGATGAGGTTGACTTAGACCGTATCAATATCGGCTGTCAGGTTAAGATCCTGGATCTGGAATACGATGAAGAGCTGGATTACAAAATCGTCGGCTCTACAGAAGCAAACAGCTTAAAGGGTAAAATTTCCAACGAATCTCCGGTTGGCAAAGCGCTGATTGGTGCAAAGATCGGAGATATTGTAGAGGTAGAAACCCAGGCAGGTGTGATTAAGTACAAAGTGCTGGAGATTGAACGTTCCAACTAAGGACAGGTCCGATCTGACCAGCTGGAAAAGGAGTAAGTAAGGTGGCAGACGCACAGAATAATCAGAAAAATCAGCAGCAGGATCTGAACCAGATCCTGAAGGTAAGAAGAGAGAAGCTTGCTGCACTGCAGGAAGCCGGAAAGGATCCGTTCCGTCATGTAAAATATGACGTGACTGCACACAGCAAGGACATTGTGGAAGGCTTTGAAGAGCTGGAGGGCAAGACCGTCAGCATCGCAGGCAGAATCATGTTCAAGCGTGTGATGGGCAAGGCATCCTTCTGCAATGTTCAGGATTTAAAGGGAAGCATTCAGGTATATGTAGCCCGCGACAACATCGGGGAAGAGCCCTATGCAGATTTTAAAAAATATGACGTAGGCGATATCATCGGTGTAAAGGGTGAAGTATTCAAAACCAAAACCGGTGAAATTTCTGTACATGCTTCCGAAGTGGAGCTGCTGACCAAGAGCCTGCAGGTACTTCCTGAGAAGTTCCACGGTCTGACCAATACCGACCAGCGTTATCGTCAGCGTTATGTCGACCTGATCATGAATCAGGATGTTAAGGATACTTTTGTAAAACGTTCCAGAATCATCAGCGCCATCCGTCGTTATCTGGATGGACAGGGCTTTATGGAAGTGGAGACTCCCATGCTGGTTGCAAATGCCGGCGGCGCTGCTGCAAGACCCTTCGAGACGCATTACAATGCGTTGGATGAGGATGTTAAGCTGCGTATTTCCCTGGAGCTGTATTTAAAGAGACTGATCGTAGGCGGTCTGGAGCGCGTTTACGAAATCGGCCGTGTATTCCGTAATGAAGGTGTTGACACCAGACATAATCCGGAATTTACCCTGATGGAGCTGTATCAGGCATTTACCGATTATCACGGCATGATGGATCTGGCAGAGAACCTGTACCGTTTCGTTGCGCAGGAGGTTCTGGGCACAACACAGATTCCTTACGGCGAGTATGTTCTGGATCTGGGCAAGCCCTTTGAACGCATCACCATGCTGGATGCTGTTAAGAAATATGCAGGTGTGGATTTCAATGAAATCCATTCCGATGAAGAGGCAAAAGCGGTTGCAAGAGAACATCACATTGAATTCGAAGAGCGCCATAAGAAGGGCGATATCCTGAGCCTGTTCTTCGAAGAATATGCAGAAGCTCATCTGATTCAGCCTACTTTCGTTATGGATCATCCGGTAGAAATTTCTCCTCTGACCAAGAGAAAGCCGGAGAATCCGGATTATGTAGAGCGTTTCGAGCTGTTTATGAACGGCTGGGAAATGGCAAACGCTTATTCTGAATTAAACGACCCTATCGACCAGAGAGCACGTTTCAAGGCACAGGAAGAACTGCTTTCCCAGGGCGATGAAGAAGCGAATACAACGGACGAAGACTTTATGAACGCACTGGAGATCGGTATGCCTCCTACGGGCGGTATCGGTTTTGGTATCGACAGAATGGTAATGCTGCTGACCAACTCTCCTGCGATCAGAGACGTATTACTGTTCCCGACAATGAAGACCCTGGAACCAAAGCGGGCTGAAAACAAAGCCGAAAAAGCAGCGGTAAATGGTTCTGCAGAGGATGCAACTGTGTCCGCGCCAAGCGTACAGATTGATCTTTCCAAGGTGAAAATCGAGCCTTTGTTTGCAGATGATGTAGACTTTGAGACATTCAGCAAGTCTGATTTCAGAGTGGTTAAGATCGAAGCCTGTGAGGCAGTGCCGAAGTCCAAGAAGCTCTTGAAATTCACACTGAATGACGGAACAGACCGGAAACGCACCATTTTAAGCGGTATTCACGAGTATTACGAGCCGGAAGAGCTGGTTGGTAAGACCTGTGTGGCAATCACAAACCTGCCGCCGAGAAAGATGATGGGTATTGATTCCGAGGGTATGCTGATTTCTGCAGTGTACGAGTATGACGGACGGGAAGGCTTAAATCTTTTGATGCTGGATGACAGTATTCCGGCAGGAGCAAAGCTGTACTAAAGAGGTCATTTACTACAAAAAATCGCGTTACTACAACTTTTCTACAACTTTTGCGCGAGACCCTACGAAACCGGATGAAGCAATATGAAAGGCGGATCTGCTTATAAAATGCAGATTCGCCTTTCTTTTTACATCAGCTTCATGTTCACACTAATGTTTTTTGCCTTCTCCTGCATATTCTCTTGTGTGATATGGGTGTAGATGTCCATTGTAGTAGAGAAATCGGCATGCCCCATGACTTGCTGAATGAATTTAACATCGTTGGTGCTTTCGCAGAGCCGGGTACAGAAGGTGTGCCGCAAGTTGTGAACACTAAAATGAGGGAGCAGATCCGGTTCACGGTCTTCCAGTTCAGCCTGATCCATTTCCTCCATGTTGTAAGTTACGCTGATTCTCTCAATCGCCCGATTGATATTGTGGGCGCTCATGAATGAGCCGGTTCTGTTGCGGAAAACAAAACCGTGAACTCCTCCTAACACCAGTTGATCGTCTGGATACAATGCGTCGATGGTTTCAATCTGGAGGCGAAGCTGCTCGGCCACCTCTGGATAGAGGATAGGGATAATTCGTGTACCGCTCTCAGTTTTGGGAGTGGTAATGTGAAATCCGGCTTTTCCGTCAATGACCCGGTAGATTAAGTTGTGGTTGACGGAGATTGTGTTTTCGCTCAAGTTAATATCGCTTTTGGTAATGCCGGTACATTCTGCTACACGCATTCCTGTTCCAAGGAGCACAGTCATGATGGGGAGCCAATGGCTGTATGTAGGGGACTTGGCAATAAAACGCAGGAAATTCTGCTGTTGCGTTTTAGTGAGTGCGATCCGCCGTTTAGGCTTTGGAGCGCTGCCATCCGTCTTGAGCTTGCGGTAAATGCCCTTGCTGGGATTTTTGCGGATGTAATCGTCGTCCACGGCCATTTCAAGCGTAGGGTGAACAATGGTGTTGATGCTCTCCAGTGAGTTGATAGCAAAGCCGTGTTTCAGCAGTTTGGTATAAAACGCGAGAATATCACTTCTGTGGATTTGTGGAAGAGGCATGTTAGCGAAAGGCTCTTCTTTCACATAGAAGTCCCACAGGTAAAGATAATTTGCTCTGGTAGAGGGCTTCAGTTTGATGTTGTTATTCATGTAGACCTTGAACATATCATTCAGGGTAAGCTTCATGGCTTCCTGAGTACGGATGCCATCATCCTTATCTTTGTTGATCTGCTTTTCTTTGACACGAAGACTTGCGAGATCGGAGTCGTAGAGATATTTCTTTTTAGTGCCTAATTTGTAGACATACATATAGCTGCCATCTGCCCGTTGTGTTTCTCCGGGCCGAAGATTTCGTCCTTTGTTGTCTTTTCTCACTTTTGCCATTACTGGTACCTCCTGATTATAAAAGTGTAGTGCGCCTTACTGGCATGGTTATTTAGCCGGAAATATCATAAAGATATTCTTTGATACGCTGGACACTCCATAGGACACGGGTGTTCATGGTAATGCGTGCATTGGCAAGATCCCCAATCTGTACTGCAGTGTGCCTTCCACAGCACAACAGTTTGCAAAGGGTATCGGTATCAACAGCCAAGCACTGCTCCGGCGGTAGGTCATTCGGTTTTCTTTTCTCCATAATCGTCCTCCTTTTTTCGATTACAATGATCCCTTACGATTTGTAGAAGAAGGTTTTCAACAAAAACAATGAAAACGGTCTTGAGGTCAGGAAGTATTGAAATAACAAAAGAACTCTAATGGGGCCATTTCCTACGCCAGAACGGTTCTGCCGTGTATTTCAGGCTGCTGCTGTGCAACACTTCGATTATGGGCGCGCTTCTGTGGTCATCGCACACTGTCCAGAATTCCTGTATAACTCCCCATAGAGGTTATGAACTTGTCAAGGTACTAAAAGAGCGTAGGGATCATCCGGTATTACCAAATGATCCGATACATCCTATAAATAGGCGGGGAAGAAAGAACTTCTGCAAAGAGGAAAGAAAATTTAAAGAAAATCCAAAATCAATATATAGAATGTTTGAATTGACAAGCACTATATATTGTGTTAGAATTGCAATGTAATTGATTTTTGTGCGTTGCCCGTCAGGGTACACAGGCTTTAGGGCTTGTGTTGCGGAGTAATGACTGCATTGCACACGCTGTTAATTTTGTACTTGTGTCAGTAGTATCACTGCGCCTTTTCAGGCCGGTATATTGCTGGCTTTTTTTATTTTACGGGATTTACCCACCATTGCGAGAATGACATCGGTTCATAGGCAACTATGGACGCCAGGCTTTATGCCGTCTGTCATTCTCGCTTTTTTATTGCCTGTAAGCCTGAAAGGGCTTTAAGGATAAATCAAAACTGAGAAAGGCAGGTCATGTACATGAATGTGAAGCAGAAAAGAAAGCAGAATGGTCGGCGGGTCAAGCCGGCACACTCCACGGACTGGAAGATGAAGAGACAGGCAGTATCTTCGCTCCGGCCCCAAAATGTTGCACCAATGGCGAGGGCAGTTATTTTGCCCCGAAGATCACGAAGGGGGATTTGATATGTCTGGCAGCAATAGTGCTGAACGAAAGCGGCATGAACCGCTGGTGCTGGTAGAAACGGCAGATCTTTCAGAAGAAGACTGGCTGGATTACCGGCGCCGTGGAATCGGCGGCAGCGATGTATCAGCAATCTTTGGCACTTCTCCATTCCGGACAGCCAGGGATCTGTACTACGACAAACTGAACATAGCGTCAGTGGAAGATGATGAGGGCAACTGGGTTGCCATGGAAATGGGGCATTTGCTGGAGCCTCTGGTAGCAAAGATATTCGAGCGGAAAACCGGATATCGGGTCTACCAAATCAAAAAGATGTTCCAGCACCCACAGTATCCTTGGATGCTGGCTGATGTGGACTACTTTGTGGAACTGCCGGATGGCACCACAGCGATCCTTGAGATCAAGACCACAAACTATAATGCCAGAGATAACTGGTGGATGAATGGGATGGAGACTGTTCCAGTCTACTATGAATCTCAGGGGCGTCATTATATGGCAGTAACGGATCTTGACCGATGTTTCTTTTGCTGCCTGTATGGTAACAACGAGGAGGAAGTTATTATCCGGGAGGTCAAGCGTGATTTCGAGTATGAGGCTGAGATGGTCTTTTTGGAGCAGTATTTCTGGGAAAACCATGTCCAGCGCCATGTGCCGCCGCCCTATACAGAAAGTGGGGCCTTGATTATTGAGAGCGCACGCAAACACTTTGGCCCGGCAGATAAAAATGCCCCGGCCGTTGCACTCGACCTGGATATGACTGCAAAACTTATGCAGTATTTGCGGCTTCTGGATGAAAAGAAAAATGCAGAGGTGTACTCCAAAGAAATCGACAAGGATATTCAGCGTCTGAAGGCGCTGTTGATTGCGGAAATGGGTACCAGCTGCACTGCAGTCTGTGAGCAGGAGGGAGTGAACTATACGGTTACCTATACCCCTGTTCGCAAGTCCGTCATCGACAAGGATAACCTGCTTCGGTTGAAACTGGAGCATCCGGATATTTACGAGCAGTTTGTTACAGTATCCGAATCCAGACGGTTCAGTGTTAGAGCCTCGATTATGGAGGCCGCTTAGTGAGGTGAAAAAGGATGAATTGTATTGGTACCTACGACGGGACGATTTTTTATAATCCTGCCAATAAGTTTTGTATCATCAGTGTAAAAACCGCAGACCAGAGTGTGCCAGCTGAGGCCAGGTCAAACAGGCGGTACAAAGACTATTTGATCCGCTTTACAGCTGTGGGGTATGAGATTCCACGGACAGATGCGGTAGAGTTGGAACTGGATGGTGAATGGGCAAAAGGCAAGTATGGTGTCCAGCTCCAGGTGGAGCAGTGGCGTGAAATTGTGCCCAGAACAAAAAACGGCGTAGAGGGCTACCTTGCCTCCGGGCTTATCAAAGGGATTGGTCCCAAAACTGCCGCAGACATTGTGGAGCGGTTCGGTGTGGACACATTGGATATTCTGGAACACCAGCCGGAGCGGCTGTTGGAGATCCGGGGCATTACGGAAAATAAATTGGAGGACATCAAAGCTTCTTATGCAGAAAACCGTATGCTCCAAGGAATTATGACCTTGCTGGCACCGTTTAAGATTACTCCCAAGACGGCATTGAAAATATATCAATATTTCGGCCCGACCAGCGTAGAGATTTTGGAAAAGAGCCCATTTGAGCTTTGCCAGATCTCCGGCTTTGGATTTCGGCGGGTAGATGCAATCGTACAAAAGAGCGGGGGCGATCTCCATGACCCCATGCGTATCAAAGGGGCTGTCTTTTGTGCGCTGGATGAGGGCAAGAGTAAACGAGGCCATCTGTACATCAGTTCTGAAGAACTGGAGAAATCAGCGCTGAAACTGCTCAATGAGAAGATACCTGTACCGGAGCTTCGCCTGCATCAGCAGGAAGTCAGGGATATGATGCAGGAAATGATCCTGAATGGAGCAATCGTTTCCGTGAAGGATAATATCTATCTTCCCAGAGTGTTTGCCCAAGAGGATGAAACGGCGCGCCGGATCGCCCAGCGTCTGGTCACCCAGATGCCAGTAGAGCATATTGCGCCGGTGCTGGAACAGGTCAAGGTTGAAATGGGACTGCGCCTGTCTGCACAGCAGGAGGCTGCGGTCTATGCTGCATTTAGGCATGGCTTGTCAGTGATTACGGGTTCTCCTGGTACTGGTAAAACAACAGTGCTGCGGACGATACTTGAGGTTTACCGGCGGCTGCACCCTGATGGCAAAATTGCTCTTATGGCGCCTACCGGTCGGGCAAGCCGCAGGATGTCGGAGAGTACCGGCTTTGAGGATGCCCGAACATTACACAGTGGTCTGGGACTGACCAGTGAAGAGGATGAGGGTAGCCGGAACAGAAAGTCAGAGCCACTGTCGGCCGATTTAATCATTGTGGATGAGTTTTCCATGGTGGATATGTGGCTTGCCGAGAAATTCTTTGAGCGCATGAAGGCAAATGCCAGAATCGTACTGGTAGGCGACCCAGATCAGCTTCCGAGCGTAGGAGCCGGAAATGTGTTTCGTGAGATCATCGAGACCCAAATCGTCCCGGTAACGGTGCTGGATCAGATTTTCCGTCAGTCGAAGGACAGTCTGATTGCCTATAACGCCAAATTTATCAACGAGGGCAATACCAAACTGTTTTATGGACCGGACTTTGTTTTCGTGTCTGGTGATAGTCAGGAAGACACCGCTGAAAAGATTACAGAACGGTATTGTTTGGAGATACAGGAGAGTGGCATTGAGAATGTGCAGATTCTTTCACCTTTCCGTTCAGAAGGCGCCGCATCGTCGGAACAGCTGAATGAAACCATTCGTGAATTGGTCAACCCATTCCGCTCTGCGGAGGAAGAAATCAAGTTTGGCCCCAGGATATTCCGGGTCAATGACCGCATCATGCAGACCAAGAACACAGAAAAGGTCTCTAATGGAGATCTGGGCTTCATCCGGTATATTAAGGACACTGACCAGGGTAAAAAAATCGGCATGGATTTTGGCGCTGGCAGAACACTGGAATACGGCGTAGATGATTTGAGCAATGTGGATCTGGCTTATGCTACTACGATCCACAAGGCTATGGGCTCTGAGTATGAGACCGTTATTATGCCGCTGCTCAAAGCGCACACCATCATGATGTACCGTAATCTGCTCTACACCGGAATCACGCGTGCCAAAAAGCGGGTGATTCTGATTGGGCAGAAACAGGTATTGTTTATGGCAATCCATCGTAATGAGATCGGCAAGCGGAATACGCTGCTGGGTATGCGTATTCAGATGTATTTCAAAGCCTACGCAAAGAAAGCCGGTATCCCCATTCCGGCTGCGTTGGAAGAACAATTAAAGAACGCAAGTTAAAAAAGAGAGGTCAGATGCAGAAATAGCACTTGGCGTCTCCTATTTTTATGTCAGAAAGGAGTTTCCAACATGAACGAAAAAAGTAATCCGATGCCTATGATGTACAAAACAATTCCGGCAGTGGCAGAACTGAACAAGGTGCCGGGCTTTGACCCGCTCAAATTTCTGCGCCATAAGGTATCCAGAAAGACCAATGAGGAAATGCTGCAGTTGGAATTGCCTTATCAGAAACTGTGGTTCCGTCTGCGTCACCCACAGGGCCGCATGAAACTGACTACCCTGCGAATCACGGAACAGCTTGCGATTATGGAGGCCAGAGTCTATCTGGACCGCAGTGATGCAGAGCCCATCAGCAGTTACATCTCGCAGCATAGTGCAGAAGAAGGTACTGACTATGTACAGGCTGCCCAGGATGAGGCATTGAGTGCTGCGCTGTCGGATGCCGGTTTCGGTCTGCAGTTTGCCGATGTTGCTGTTGACAGTACGGGCAAGGTGTTTGGAAGTAGTATTCCGCTTTCCGGGACGGCTCCTATCCGGCAACCGATGCCAAATGCGGCGCAGAGGCCCGTAGAAGCCCCTGGAGCGGCGCTGCGGCAATCTGGTGGGGAAGTTCATGCCCGGCCGGAAAGAGCGCCTCAGAACGCCGTAGAGGGCCGTAATACGCCTGCTCGTCCGGCGCCTATTCAGAAACCTGCGGCAAAGCCGGTTCAGAATGAACAGTCCCCGGTTTCTCCGGTACAGCCAGTTGTCCAACAGATGGTTGCAGAAGAGAAGGAGAATATGGATACACTGCCTGCCGGCAAGGTAGAGGAGAATGCTCCCAATATGGAGCTGCCGGTACCGAGCCGCGAGGTTACATTGGATAGCAGTCCAAAACAGGATGATGTGTCTGAGCAGCCGACCGCCTCCGTATTCCAATCGGATGAACCGGAAGAACTGCCTGTGGCGCCTGTTGTCCAACAGGAAGCACCCGATCAGCCTATGGCGCCTTCTTATACGGAGAGCACTCCGGTAGAAGACATCTTGAAGGTAATGACCTTTGAAGAAGCGCAGAATGTGGTGGTGGATAGTGGTCTGAGCAAAGGAAAGACCATGGCAACAGTTGCCAAGGAGCGTCCGGTGAGTCTGAAATTCTACCTCACCCCCGGCAACAAGAGCACCAACAATATCGTTCGTGCTGCGGCGCAGATCATGCTCGATGGTATGGCCGCACAGAAAGCCGGATGATAAGCAGCCCCATCTATGGGGCCAAGAAGGGAGGGAGAACAGATGGACTCATATCCAGGAGATTTTCCGTTCGGTATTATGGATGTAGTGGAACTTCTACATCTACGAATCAGACGCCGACAGGCAAACAGTGTATATGTGGATTGCCCGTTTTGTGGTGACCGCCGCGGTAAGATGAATGTGAATTTCGTCAAAAATGTCTGGCGGTGCAATTATTGTGATGAGCATGGCGGTATGCTTGCGCTTTATGCGCGGCTAAACAATACGACTACATCCGATGCGTATTGGGAAATAGGAGAAGCCCTGTGCAACGATTTTCACAGGGAACGGCCGAACTCTGGATATGAGATGGCAGGAAACCAGCAGGCTGGCACTGGGTCCCCGGTTTCGGGGACTCAGACCGACCTTGCGGGATATGAGAGGAGGGGCGAACTAAAAACAGTGCAGCAAGCAGAACGGGCCAGCGGACAGGAAATTCATCAAACGCTTTCGCTGCTGCTCGCTATGCTGCCTCTTCAGCCTGCCCACCGCAACCATCTGCACTCCCCAAAACGGGGACTGTCGGATGAACAGATCGACCGGATTGGGTTCAAGAGTACTCCACCCCCATTCCTTTGCCGCTCCATTACCGAGCGGCTGATGAAACAGGGATGCAAGGTGGAGGGGGTGCCCGGCTTTTATCTGGATGACAGCGGGCGCTGGACCATGAACTTCTACCGAAAAAACGCAGGGATTTTGATTCCGGCTGTGGGATACGACGGTATGATACATGGCCTGCAGATACTTTTGGATAGTCCGCTCAAGCAAAAAGATGATCCACCGGATAAGTCAGGAGCCAAATACATCTGGTTTTCGTCCTCGTCCAAAAATATGGGTGTCACATCCGGGAGCCCGGTACATTTTATCGGCAATCCATCTGCTCGGGTGGTCTATGTCATTGAGGGACTGCTGAAAGCAGACATCTCGCACTGCCTGACAAACCGGACTTTTGCGGCGATTGCCGGCGCAAACAACACAAGCCAGTTGGATACGCTGTTTGCACTGCTGGCACAGAATGGCACTGAGGAGATCATTGAGGCTCATGATATGGATAAGTACAGTAACCAAATGACCTCCAACGGGGCATCTAAGATCTATCTGATGGCCCGGAAAAATGGAATGGCATGTCGTCAGCTGACCTGGAATCCGAATTATAAAGGGTTTGATGATTGGCAGCTTGCCCTTCGGGAGAAAGAACAGAAGGAAAAGGAGGTGCAGAGAATGAATTTTAAGCAGCAATATCTGTGCGGTAAGTGTGACTTTACCTATATAGATGGCTGCGTCGAGCTTTGGCACACCAGAGCGGAGAAAGATTTGGACCTGACAGAGTATCTGGGGCTTACAAAGGAAGAGTATCAGATATTTCTTGCTCAGGGCAATCGGGCGCTGAAGGATATTCTGGACAGCCAGAGAGTTTTCCGGAGGTTTTGCATTTACCAGCTTTGCCTAAGTGAGACACAGACAGTACCATTCGCATTCAAGCGACTGGATGCGCTACATAAGGCTGGATATGAACAGCCGCCTGCCGCCGCCTATCAGACGGTATGGAGCGCAGAGGTCTGTTGCCCAAAGGGGCAGAATGACATGGAAGTGCTGGGGCGCCTGTTCCTGGACTTTAATGAGCATTTGCCGGAAGATTACAGAGGTCGCCCGTTGGCTCCATCTGATGTGGTGGAACTGGACTGCCAAGGCAAACGCACATACTTCTATGTGAATGACTGCCGGGATTTTGCGCCGGTACGCTTCTCCCCATTCTTGTGTAAAAGACTTCCGGAGCCTGCTCAAAAACAGGAATGAAGGGATAGGGGTCAGATGCGTATTGCAGAAAAGAAGAAAAGCCAGATTACAGCACTGTATGAGCAGTGCTCCAATCTTCCGGCAGATGTCAGAAGTTGTCTGGAGAATGGCTACTTTACCGTAACGGTACCTCCACCCTGGAATATGAGCAATCAAAAGGCTGCGCAGGAGGTGCAGGACAAAATCAAGGAATGGTCAAGGCAGTATACTGGCGTGGTCTGCTACTGTTTTGACAACTTCAGCACACTTTTATATGTGCTGTGAGCAACACACAATGGCATGGAAAGGGTCATAACGGCCTGCTCCATGCCATTTTTTGCGAAAGGAGATTTTACAATGGGTGTTTTTTCAGAAATAGCAATGGAGCAGCAAAACAGTATGTTCGATTCGTCTGCAGCCTTTGAGCTGGAGGAGATGGAATCTTTGCCTGTGCCGCCTGTAGGTACAGACACTGTCCCAGTATCGGCGGCTTCGGTTTCTGCCGGTGAGACTGCTTCGGCTGATGCAGAGGAAGAACCTGTGGATGAAGTAGCGTCTGATGGGGAAGAGAAGTCTGCTGAGGAGGGGAATTCGGCACAACCGCCCGCCGCAGAAGATGAAGAAAAAAAGCGTGCGGAGCATGAGGCGGCTGAAGCCCAGCGCAAAGCGGAATTTGACGCCAAACAGCAGGCGAAGAAAGCCGCGGAGCAGGAGCAGATCGCCCGTCTGGAAGCGATGAGTGATGAAGAAGTAATCGCGGCCTCTACCCAGAGGGTGAGTACCGATGTGGAAAAACTGACACGGCGAAATATGAAGGAATGTGTGTCCGAGCATATCCAGATGCTCTGTATGGAAGATACGGCGTTTGCCCGTCTGACGATGCATCCGAAAAAGAACATGATCCGCTGTTTCCAGTACATCAACCGAAAGGCATGGGATTATGTGCAGGATGAACTAAAAGCAAGCGGAACCCACCCTGGTCCCGGACAGCAGACATATGGCTGCGATGTGCCGGATGATATGTGCTATCAGTGGGCAGAAGATTATTTCCGTGACCCTGATGCCAAGGAAGACCATGAGGATGAGGAGAAGTTTGTTCCCAAGCCGTATGCTGGGAAGTCCTCTGCAAAGAGCAAACCCAAGAAGGCGGCAGAGAAGAAAAAGACGGAACCCAAGGCGGCACCCAAGCAGGAGGAAAAAAAGCCTTCTCAGGATGGGCAGATGTCGCTGCTGGATTTTGGGATGGCAAAGGCAGGCTGAGCCGGCAAAGGAGGAAAAATGAAGAATGATTGCTTATAAGGGTTTTCGCCCCGGGCTGATATGCCGTGGCTATCAGTTTGTGATGGGGCTCAATACGACTGAAAAAGCAAATTGCAGGGAAAATGGATTTCACTGCGCGGAAGACCCGCTGGACTGCCTTAGTTATTATTCCAGCCTGGAGCATTCGGAATATTATATTGTCAACGCCGGCGGCGACATCGATGAAGATGAGCATGACTCCAAAATCGCCTGTACGGAGCTGACTGTGATTAAGCGGCTCACCAAAGAGGAGCTGTTTTTACATGGTTTGGCCTACATGGCAGATCATCCGCGCAGGGTGTGGAGCTCCCATGTGGCAGCCAACCGGGCAATGGCGAACTGCGGCTATGCGGTGGTACGGGGTAAAGACCCCGTTGCCACCGGCAGACTGGGAGACATCCTTGCTTTTGCGAAGGAAGCACCGGATTCGGAAAGTATCGTACAGGTTGCAGTGGGCCGGATTGACGGCGTTACATTACTGCCTGATGTGTGGTATAGCGTAGATTTGACAAAGAGGATGGTGAATTGAGATGAAAAAAAGAGCCCTGATGGCACTTCCCAAGCTGACAGCGACGGATGAAATGAAGCAAATCGCGACTTCAGACCTGCCAAGAAAGGAAAAAACTGACTACGGATATGTTCGGGAAGTCTGTGAGTATTATACCTATCTAAGATGTATCAAACAGGATGGGATATTGAAGGTGGCTTTCTTTTTCCCGGAGCATCTTCGCCTGGATGGGAGTAATCCGGCCTATGAAGTGTATCTGGATAAAGAAAAGCGGCAGTTTATTACCTATAACAGCCTGATACAGAAATGGAGCGAATCCAAGCTGGACAGACTGGACTGGAAGCGGCAATACTGGTATACCAAAGCCTACTGGATCAGCGATGAAGATGAGACATCTATACAGGCATATCTGAACATCAATAAAAAAGCGGTAGAGGCAATCCGGCAGTTTCAGCGGGATGTGCGTGATGAACAGCTCGAACAGCGGCACCGGCGGGAAACTGACCCATGGGATAAGGATATGGAACAGGTGCCGGAGCTTCCAAAGGACTGGAGCCGCTGGGTGGATAAGGTTGCCATTCTGCAAAATTACATTTACTACCACTATAAAAAGGGCGGCGCCAAAACAGGTTACTGTACCTACTGCGAAAAGGAAGTGCCGATCAAAGTACATCCCCATCACAATCAACAGGGCCGCTGTATTTGCTGCCGGCATCCGGTAGTATTCAAAGCCTATGGACGAGCGGGGTATATGCAGACAGAAAAACATTTTGCCTACCTGATCCAGCGATGCAAAGACGGCTTTGTAGTTCGTGAATTTCAGGCTGACCGGACATATGGGAAAGAAAGCCTTCCAAACTCCAAGCTTTATTGTCAGGAAATCCGGCGCACGATTTATGACCGGGAAAGAAAACCAAGAACCTACTATTGGGGTCTGTATAAACAGCGAAATATGCGCTGGATTTCCGGAAGCCCCTGTTCTTATAGTTGGTCTGGTTCGCATGATGGACGGGTTTATGGCAAAACACTGCCAACTTTGGAACAGCAGGAACTTCGATGCACAGGGCTCGTCAACTGGATTCGGAAGCAGAAAAGCGTTGATCCGGAAAAATATCTGGCTGTGCTCGAACGGATACCTCAAATGGAACAGATCAGCAAGGTGAACCTGCCGAAGCTTACCAAGGAATGTTTCAGTTCCTGCGGAACAGTCAGCGAACTAATCAAAAACCATAGTGCCGGGAGTCTGATTAAAGCTCTGGGCCTTGACAGCAGGAGGTTTCAGCGACTTCGACTCCATAATGGAGGCTGTGATCTGCTGCGGTGGCTGCAATATGAAAAGGGCATCGGCAGGGAAATCCCGGATAATGTCCTTTTGTGGATGTGTCAACAGGATATTGAGCCTGGGGATGTCCAGTTCATTGCTGACCGCATGAGCATGGTGCAGGTCTATAACTATGTACGGCGTCAGATGCCATCCTTCCGGCGAAACAGCCATGAGGTACTGCGTACCTGGGAGGATTATCTTTCCATGGCAAAGAAATTGCACATGAATGTATATGATGAGATCGTATATCGCACCAGAAAACTGCGGCGGCGCCACGATGATCTGGTGCTCAAATGTCAGGAGAAGGATATTGAACTGCAGGCCGAGGAGATGGAGGAGAAATTCCCCCATGTTAATGCCATCTGTCAGGAAATCAAAGCGAAATATGAGTACGCCGATGCGGATTATATGGTAGTGGTGCCAGACGGTATTCTGGACATTATTACCGAGGGGCGTGCGCTCCATCACTGTGCAGGCAGCAGTGACCGCTACTGGGACCGGATTGAGCGGCGAGAAAGCTTTGTGGTGTTTCTGCGTAAAACGGCTGATCCTTTCCATGCCTATTACACGCTGGAAGTGGAGCCGGATGGAACAGTGAGGCAGAAACGGACGGAATATGACCGGCAGAAGAAGGACATTGAGCAGGCGACCGAGTTTCTGCAGAAGTGGCAGCGGGTGATTACTGCCAGGCTGACAGAAAACGACAAGGCGCTGGCTGCGGAAAGCCGGATTCTTCGTGAGAAGGAATTTATCCAGTTGAAGAAGGATCGTGTCATCATCCATACCGGTCATTTGGCAGGAAGGCTTTTGGCGGATGTGCTGATGGCAGACCTGATGGAAAACACGGATAGCATCCAGTCTCCGGTATTGGCTGCTGCAGCGTGACAAAATGAGAATGGCCGGGCGTCCTTGAGGGCGTCCGGTCATTGATGAAGAAGGAAGGAGCAGAGCATGAAACAAATTGGAAATCTGGCAGTGGTTTGCGCCAGGCGACAGGATGTGCTGCTGCAGGTTGGCAGTGAAAAGGTATGTGTCCATGTGGGAGCCGGGCCAGAGCGGAATACGCTTCACGCAGCGTGGAATGATGATGACGCCATTCAGCGTATTGTCCATGAATTGAATTTTGGCAGGTATGCAGCCGGCAGAAATGGGCTTCATACCGCACAGCAGGATTGCCCTGTGGGGCGGGGAAAGGAGAAAATCGCATGATCAAAAATCTGAATCAGCTGCGCAGGACACTTCGGGAAGGGACACAGTTGGAGATATTGGATCACTGTCGGCCGGAGTGTATTGGGCAGATACGGAACATTACGCTGGTAAACACGCAGGGCTTTTATAGTACCGTAGCGAATCAGCCGGATGCGTCTGCCAACAGAGGCAACGGCGGCCGCGGCCCGATCCTTTGGTGGGGCAGAGCCGCCCACTGGCAGTTTGCAGACGGTGTTTGCAGTGTTTTCGACAGTGAACAGAAGCATACGGAAGAAGAACTGGTTATGTCCTTCCGGGTACTTGAAAAGGAGGCAGCATAATGGAACGGAATATTTTTGAAAAGCAGAGGGAATTGAATGACCGGCTCAACCGCTATCGGGATGAGTATTATAACCGCAACGCTCCCAGCGTGTCAGATGAGGTCTATGACAGACTCTTTGACGAGTTGAAAGAGTTGGAACAGGAAACGGGAATCCAAATGGCAAATTCGCCAACCCAGACAGTAGGCTATCCTGCGGTGAGCAGGCTGGAGAAAACCAGACATGATATCCCGCTGCTGTCTTTGGATAAGACTAAGAGCAGTATGGATCTTCTGAATTTCATGGGTGAGCAGCAGGTGATGCTGATGCTCAAACTGGATGGCTTGACTGTAAAGTTGACCTATGAGAATGGAGAACTTCTGGAGGCGGCTACCCGTGGCGATGGTGACGAAGGGGAGATCATTACCCATAACACCCGAGCCATCAGCGGTATCCCTTCCCACATCACCTACAAAGAGAGACTGGTTGTGACGGGCGAGGGCTTTATCAGACCCAGTGATTTTGAGGAACTGAAGACCAGCCTACAGGACAGCAGCGGTAAGCCCTATAAAAACGGCCGCAATCTGGCTGCTGGTTCCATCCGTCTGATGGATGCCAAGACATGCCAGGAGCGTCGGCTGGTTTTCATGCCGTTTGGTGTGCTGGAGGGCTTTCCGCACCTGACCCGGAAATCAGATAAGCTACGGGAACTGCGTGCGTTGGGGTTCCAGCCCTGTAAGTATCTGGTCACAAAGCAGAAACTGACGCTGGAAAATGTGGAAGCCGGTATCTATCAGCTGCGGCAATATGCCACTGACAAAGATATCCCCATTGACGGTATCGTAGTTTCGTTTAACGACATCGCCTATGCCCAGAGCTGCGGCCGCACCGGTCATCACTATAAGGACGGTCTGGCCTATAAGTTTGAAGATGACCTGCATGAGAGCCTGCTGCAGTACATCGAATGGACGCCGGGCAGAACCGGAGAGATTGCTCCGGTAGCAGTATTTACGCCGGTGGAAATCGATGGCTGTGAGGTCAGCAGGGCCAGTCTGCACAACCTGTCCTTTATTGAGGATCTGGAACTGATGGCTGGAAACCGGATTCTGGTAAGCAAACGAAACATGATCATCCCCCACGTGGAGGAAAATCTGGACAGAGGCGGCTTCTCTATGGTGGATACGATTCCCCATGTTTGTCCCTGCTGTGGACAGCCTACCCGCATCCATGAATCAAGTGGAAAGGGTGAAAATGGCGAGGATCGCATCATCAAGACGCTGTACTGTGATAACCCTGACTGCGAGACACGTCGGCTGAAAAAGTTCGTCCATTTTGTCAGCCAGAAGGCGATGGACATTGAAGGGCTGTCGGAGGCTACATTGGAAAAATTCATCGGTCAGGGATTTATCCATAGTTATCTGGATATTTACCGTCTGGATCGTTACCGGGCTGAAATCGTCCGCATGGATGGGTTTGGTGAAAAGTCCTGGCAGCGCCTTTGGGACGCTATCCAGCAGAGCCGGAATACCACCTTTGAACGGTATCTGATTTCTATGGACATTCCTATGATCGGCAACACTGCCAGCAAGGTATTGGGTCGTGTGTTCCACTATGATTTGGATGAGTTTCGGGATGCGGTCTATGGCGGCTATGATTTCCGGCAGCTTCCGGATTTCGGGGAGACATTGCATAACAATATCCACGACTGGTTCTGTGTAGAAGATAATTTTTGTATTTGGGAGGAGTTACAGACTATGATGAGTATTCAAAAGCCTGCTGTGGCAGAACACAGCGAAGGCAGGGTGCAGGATAATCCCTTTGTAGGAAAAACTATCGTAGTTACCGGCAAGGTGGAACCCTACACCCGGGACGGAATCAATGACCTGATCGAATCACTGGGCGCCCATGCCGGCAGCTCGGTGTCCAAGAAGACGGATTATCTGGTCTGCGGCGAAAATGCCGGCAGCAAGTTGTCCAAGGCCAGGGATTTGGGCGTTACGGTACTGTCACCTGCGGAGTTCTTCAGCATGGCCGGCGCTGAGTAAGAAAATATAGCATACCATCGGTATGCTGTCAGTTGATCAATGGGGAGAGAGCCATGTTGCGGCTCTCTCCCCATATCTTTTATGGAAGATTTCAAGTAGGAGGGATTTTAATGCATATCGACAGGATACCGGTTTACCGGGTATATCAGAGGGCTATTGATTTGGAGCTTTACCATGCCTTTGCCGAATTGGTAGTACAGACTTCTCAGGACGATACGGCGGGAAGGACTTACCGACAAACAAGGGCGATGCAGATATGGCAGGTGGAAACGGATGTGTCCGGCTATTTTGAACCATATCATCTGCGTTATCCTGGCGAGGTGTTGGAGCAGTTTGAGGAAAAACTGGGCAATGATGTCCGAGTTCTCCGCGCTCTGGCTCTGGCGCTGGGAAATACCTGTGCGATCCAGTCTGACAATATGTTTGTGGGAAATCAGCGGGGAGCATTCCTCCAGAAATTGCGGCGGTCTGCCGGAGAAGATGTGTACCTGCAGGGCGCTCTGTATCTTTTGGAAACGGACGCTGCCCGGCGGCATGACCTGCTGGATGAGCTGGCGGCAAAGGTATATGTCAGAACGGAGGAGGCTTTGTTTGTACTGTCGTTGTTTGATGATAGGGAACATGGCTATGAGGTAATACATACCCAACTCAGTCATCTATTCACACAAAATCGGACACTTTCACTGGTATATGATTTTGGTGTGTTGGAATGGTTCATCCGGTTCTATGCAGAGCAGGCAAAGAAATACCGCGGAAAAGCCGACCTGGTGCTGCGCACGCTAATGAAACTGCCGTATATGAATATGAAGCCCGACAGCCGCGAATTTTCGGTTTTGACTAAAGCAGGGTATCGCTGCGATGAAATCATTTTGGCAAACTCTCTCGCTGTATGGGCGGACAGGCTGCCGGACCGGTTGAGTTCCAAGAGCATCACTGCCGAGAAAATCGCAACAGCGTGTGGGAGGATGCTTCTGAATGCTCCAAGGGATCTTTCGGAAGAATTTTACGAGTATCTTGGCTGGCTGTTTCGGTTCTATAACAGCTTTACGGTCAAGTACGAAGGATTTCAGGGACTCTGGGAAGCGGTTCAATATGGTTTGAACCCCACAGCGCCGAAAACACTGTTATGGATGAATCAAACGATACAGAAGGATTTTCCGTATCGCTTTGATGTGTTTGATTCTCAGTACGATGATTTGGCGAAGAAACTGGAGCGGGATAACTATATGGAGTTGTTTACCTTGCAAATGCTGCATTCCAGGCAGGCGATCCCTTTGAAACAGTGGCTTTCCAGATACCAAGAACTGACCGGAGCCGATTATGGAGAATATTTCAGAAGCTGCCGTAAAAACAGTAGGCGGGCGTTTGCATTTCTGGTGGAGAAGAAAGAGATCGATTTGTGGGAGTTTTTTGAGCAGCACCATCAGAATGGTGAATACGCACCACAGCTGAAGTTGCTGAGGGAGTATGCTCTGACGATTTCAAGCTGGAGGTGTTTCAGATTTGTGGAGAGACTGTTGGCTGAGTACACTTTTCCTCAGCTTCAAACGATTTTTGGCGAGCGGTTTTACTTTCACGAATGCTTTGTCAGGAGTGAGGGGTATTACAGCAGAAGGGAATATAAAACATACATCAGCCGTTCATTCCTATCTGCAGATCAGCATCGACAGCTCTATGACTGGGTGGAGCGTTCAGTTTTCCAGACTGAGCCAGAAAAATATGAGGACTTCGTTTTAAGTGCCTTAAAAGCACCGGAGATCCAACACCTTTATGATAAAAAAGCGCTGGCAGCGGTGTTGCGGCAGTTTTTGCTCCACAGCGAGTATAACGGCTATGAAATCAACCGGCTGAAGGAAACATTCTATTCCAAGGAAGAGTTGGAAGATGAGCGCAGAGCCGAAGCTGAGAGAAAGAAGCAGGAAAAACGACTGGAGCAGGAAAAACGGACCATACAGAAACGGGAAAAGCTGCAGCAACTTTATAACGGCAGCGCCGAATCTCTGGTTAAATTCATTGGGGGATATTATCATCAGGACGAGAAGAACGAGGTGCTGAATATGGCGTTTGACAAGCTGGTGGAATGGCCTGTCGGTTGTGTACGGACGATGGAAGCCAAAGGCGCACATGCCTTTTTTGAACTGTGTGGTGAACTGGTAAAGTCTGAACCCCGGCCAAGGCATGAGATTTTGAATATGGTACTGACACTGATTGGAGGTGAAGCAGCATGAGAAATACATTAAAACATCTGACCCTATTGACCAGAATGAAAGATGACGGATTGCTCCCGGCGCTTACAGGCAGCTTTTCAGAGGATGCCATAGAGCAGGCATGTGGACAGGTGGAGACACTTCAATTACAGAAACGGCTGCACATCCGAAAGACAAAGCGGATACAGGAAGAACTGATTCGGGTGCCGAACTTTGCAGCGCTCTATGGTGTGTTGTGCAGGCAGGAGATTGGCGATGAAGAAATTGCTTCAGTCTTAGAGTCAGCAGACGGGTATGGAGAGAAACTGACAGCGTATCCCCAAGAGCAGGTGCTGGCAGTCATGAAATTGGAACTGTTGCCTTCCCTGCGGTTTGAATACCTGAAATACTATTTTCCCTTTGTGATGTATGAAGAAGAGGAGCAGGTCATATTGGATAACCTGCAGACTTTTCCCATTGCGGAGTGGAAGGGACTTTCCATGCTGACGGAGCACCAGCGGGATATGATGCGGCAGCCGTTTCTTGGCTCGTATCTGTTTTTCTGGCATCAAAATGAACGGAAAGCTCTGGAACTGTTGGAACAGAATCGTCCGCTCCAGAGAGTCTGCATCTTGCTCTATCGGTATGGTGTGCGGCTGTTTCTGTCAGTAGAACGCCTGAAAGATCTCCGGTGGATGAAAATGACCGATGTGGGAAAATTCCGCCGGCTGTTGGCTGTATTTGAATATGACGCAGAGGATTTGTCTGCTTTTTTTGACCTCTGGCTGGACAACCATGCCGGACAATATGACCTCAACTGGTTTATCTCCCAGCCACATCCTTTGAGCAAGGAACGGAGGGAAGAAATTTTATGCAACCAACTGAGTTATCTGAATGCTCTGTATGCCGGCAGGCTCCATCTGGATTTTAATGCTGTCCGGCAATTCCAGTTTTCAATTCTCATTTATGCGGTGGAGCATAGAAAAAAGCATTTTTTGGAATTGGTGGATCAGAACAGTGAAGTGTTCCTGTCCTTGGGGCGATACTCTCTATTGTTTGAGCCGGGCTTTTGTGAGCACTGTAACATCAATTCCCTGACGCTGAAGAATTTGAAAGCCAGCGATTCTGTGAACCGCAGCGACAGCTTTTTTACGCTTCTGGAAGAAGGGCAGCAGTACACCTTTGAGGAAATGTATCAGCTTTGGCATCAGAAAGAGGTTTATGTCCGGTTATACACTATGCTGACACCTCTTTCCATAGATCAGCGTTTGCTGACACTGCGGCAGCTGATAAAACGGGATCTGGTCAGCCAGTATACAGGAGATGCAGAGTTGGAGCAGCTTGGAAAATGTCTGTTGGAAAGGCCGTTTAGCGAATGGTATCGGGGTTCATTTGGACATATCTGTGGGCTGACCCGGCGGATTGCCATGGGGCTGCTGCAACACTATACGCAGCTGCAGGCATTCATACCGGATTTCACTACAGAGTCGGATGCGGTATTTGCCCTCAATAATATGACGGCTCTTCTGGAAATGACGGATTGGAAGCAGGTGCGGAAAGATATTCTGACAACAGATGCAGACTGGCTGGATCTAAAAGAAAAACTGGCATTTTCAGACGATTTTGTGGAGCAGAACCGGGAGACTGTCACGGAATTTTTACTGCAGGGCGGCGCGGCTATGGTATGCGCTCTCTATGGGGAACTGGACGGGCAGGAGCTGGCTGTTGAAGCGCTGCGACGGATTGTACAGGCTGAATTGATGGGCCAGTTCTATAAACTCAAATATTTTGCCGGTGACCTGCAGCGTGAGATTCGCTACCCTGTCAGCGAGATGCAGGAGAGCCTCTGGAAGAAAAATCTTTCGTTGGCGCGAGGTGCATTTTTGGCAGGGGAGGAGGATGATTTTTACCACACGCTGCAGCTTGGCGAACTTCCTCATAGTACCTGTCTGTCTTACCGTACTGGAAGCCAGAGGGAGTGCCTGTTAGCTGCCTTCGACTCTAATAAGAAGATTGTCCTTGTGAAAAAGGATGAAGCGGTGGTGGCTCGTGCCTGTCTCCGCTTGACAAAGGGTGCATTTCAAAAACCGCCTGCCGTCGATTTTTCTTTTGCTGATCTGTCGCAGGAGAATACGGAGGCCGGAAAATCTGCCGCCGGTGAGAAGGCTGTGCTGTTTCTGGAGAGCATCTATACTTTCGGACTCAATGATATTGAAAAAAAGGAAGTAATGAAACTGGCAGTTTCCCTGACAACACAGAAAGCGGCAGAGCTGGGCGTTGTGGCTGTACTTGCAAGACGGTATCTGGGCTGCTATGAACGGGATGAGTATGTGCTTGCACCGTTCTATGTGTATATCTCAAAATCCAAAAACGGATGGCAGTATCTGGACTCTTTAGGCGGAGCGGCATATACCTCAGCAAAAGAGGAGTATGTAGAGCACCCCTTCCTGGTCATGCAGACTGCCATGCATCATGCAGAGGCAAATAGCAGAAATGAGGTGGAGTATGAATAATAGGACAATGGCAACAGTTTATGTGGATCAGGATAGCATTTCCGTCAAGACCCGTTCCAGAAAAGGCTGTTCGCCGCAACGCTTTATTATTTTGAAAAAGGAATTGCAGCGGCTGGAGGAGAAAAAGTATTTGATCACCAAAGATATTCATTCCTATGTAGAATTGCGGATATGTGATGCCGTAGGCGGTGCCAAAGTGCTGGAGCTTTCCTTCACATGGCTGAAGGATGCTGGCAGAGACAGCGTTTCCGGTTATACCGAGCGAATAAGACTGCCTTATGAGCCGTTCCGCTCATATGTGGCAGGTGAGGGAGAAACCGTTGATAGAACACGGTGGCGGCTGCTGTCCATTCTGGAACAGAACCGGCCAAAGCTGGAGTTTCAAAGCCGGAAAAATCTCAAGGCTGTAGTGGAGAATCCTATCCTGCGGCACAAACTGGGGAAATTTCTGGATCAGCATTTTAATTGGTACAACTACGAACGCATCGTCCTGACAGATGATTACTTGCCTTACAGCTTCTTTTTTGAGGGCTACATGGTACAGGGCGCAAAGACCTGCGGCGGAGTAATCCTGCATGGCGAAGAGAACATCCAAACGGCGAAATACGGGATACATACATAAAAACCTGTAGGAAGATTTTATACATAGTTAACACCGCCGCAATCGTATAGTTTGCGGCGGTGTTCTTGTTGTCCAACATGACATTGAAACTATTGTATGTATTCATATTTTTATTCTTGTGCTGAAAAGTAGGCTATCCTATAATTAAAAAGAAAAATATCTGATTAGGACATTTCTGTAACATTTTGTGTTTATCCTATCAGTATAGTTGAAAAATAAGGAAGGAAGTGAATGTCTTGAAGAAGATTCTAATTGTAGAGGACGATCAGCTTTTGAATCGGACATTGGCATACAATCTGACCTCTGATGGATATGAGGTTATTTCTGTTTTTAATTTTGACAGCGCGGTAAGAAAGCTGCGGGAAAATGAATTTGATGTGGCACTGTTGGATATTAACCTCCCCGATGGCAGCGGACTGGATCTGTGTGAAGAAATCCGGAATCGCGGTCAGCATACCTATATCATCTTTATCACAGCCAATGATAAGGAGAGCGATATGCTCAAGGGATATGAAGTCGGCGGTGCGGATTATGTGACCAAACCATTTTCTGTGACGGTGCTTTGCAAAAAAGTAGCGGCGGTTTTTGCAAATCTGGAACTGCGGACACCCCGGCATGATCTGTTTGATGATGGCTTTCTGAAAATCGACTTTTCCGAACAAAGTGCGTCCCTTGCCGGAGAATCCCTGGACTTTACACCGAAGGAATACCGCACCCTGTTCCTGTTCGTAAAGAACCCCCGGATTATTCTGACCAAGCGGCAGATTTTAGAGAAGCTGTGGGACATTGATGGGGACTTTGTGGATGAGCATACGCTGACGACGATCATCAGCCGTATCCGCAAAAAAATCGAAACAGACGAGAGGAAATATATTAAGACAGCTTATGGAATGGGCTATCAGTGGATCGGCGGTGAGCCTCGATGAAGCTGCAAAATTTATCTGTCAGGGCATTTTTGAGAAAAATTGTGGCGGGGACTCTGCTCACTGCCGCTTTGCTGCTGTTGATTTTTTTCCTGTTGACGAAAGATGTGCGTGTTGTCATCTGCGGCATTATTTTGACAGCTGCATTTTACATTTGGGGCATGGTTTTTCTGCACTATTTTCAAAAGAAACTTTCTCTGTTCACGGATGGTTTGTGCCAGACCTTGGATCACATGATGGACAGTACAGACCGGCCCCAGGTAGACTATGAAGCGGAAACACTGCTGTCCCGGATCAGCCACCGTTTGGAACGGCTCTATAATGTGATGCAGAAAACCAGACATACGGCGGAGGTGGAAAAGGAAGAACTGCAATCCCTGGTATCGGATATTTCCCACCAGACCAAAACCCCCATCGCAAATTTGAAGTTGATCAACGATACGATGCTGACAAGGCCATTGACAGAAGAAAAGCGCAAGGAGTTTTTGCAGGCCACAGGCACGCAGCTGGATAAATTGGATTTTCTCATTCAGGGAATGGTGAAAACTTCCCGTCTGGAAACGGGTGTCATTACGCTGGAGAAACAGGATGCTGCGATCGGGGATACGCTGGTGAGCGCCATCAATGGTGTTCTGGCTCCGATGGAGCAAAAAGAGATCAGCCTGTCTGTGGACTGCCCATCTGATCTGACAATATCCCATGACAGCCGCTGGACTTCCGAAGCATTGTTTAACATTCTGGATAATGCGGTAAAGTACACCTCTGCCGGTGGCAGCATTCAGGTGAGGGTACGGGATTGGGAAATGTATTTGAGGATAGATGTGACGGATACAGGCAGAGGCATCCCGGAGCATTCTCAGGGAACGATCTTCAAACGCTTCTATCGGGATGAAGCGGTGCATGATATAGATGGGGTCGGAATCGGCTTATACCTTGCCCGTGAGATCATTACCATGCAGGGCGGCTATATTACTGTCGAGTCTAAAGTTGGGGAAGGATCAACTTTTTCCGTGTTCCTGCCCATAAAATAATTCTGAGGCAGTCTGTTTTGGCAGGCTGCCTTTTTTGAAAAATTTTTAGAGGACAATGGATTTTAGGACAATTCTGCAACATTTGGGATTTATGCTGACAGCAACATCATGAATTTGGAGGTGGCCTTATGGAAATCACAAAGACATTACTTATCAATGCCGCTTGCTTGTTGATCCCGCCGGTTGTTGTTGTGCTGCTGCTCCGGCACTTTTTTCCAAGAAAAATCCGATGGTCGGCTGGAGTGGTAGCTCTGGTAGATCTGGTGATCTTCTGGACAGATATTTTTTATTATGAGAGCGTTTGGCTGACGCTGTTTTTTGTTGTAATTCAGTTAGCAATGGTTTTTCTTATATCTATCTGGCTTTATAAAAGAGACACACGAAAATGAATTGTCCTAAAATTGAAGCAATTCACCCTTAAACTGTTGAGCCTTTGGGATATTTCTGCAACATTTGGGGGTTAAGATGACAGAGAAAGGAGTGGATGACTATGACATTACCATTTGAAAATGATACTAGCCGGATTGTCAAAAAGTATGCCAAGCACAGTATCAGTCAAAGCCGGGTTAAAACATTTTTATCTGTTTTGACCATCGCGTTGGCAGTTGCCTTGCTGTCTGGCTTTGCTTTGTCTGTGATTGGGATGGAAACCGAAGCAAAACGAGAATTGCTTGTGTCAAGTCAGATGTTATATCACAATCTGAACGATGAACAGATGCAGGCCCTGCGGCATGATGAAAGAATTTCGGATTCAAAGATATATATGCAGGCGGCCAATACGCAGATTGAAAACTATCTGGTGATTCCTGTTTATATCGAGCAAAATAACAGCCAAATCGTTATGGATGAAATTGTGGAAGGACAGTATCCCATGGACCTTTATGATGTAGCTGTGGATAAGGCATATTTGGAGCAACTGGGGCTTCCGGTGGAGTTGGGGGCAACAATCACAATCCCGTTTTATGATGGAAATACGGAAAACTTTACTGTGGTAGGCCTTACAGACAGTGGTTCCACAGAACGGGTCTACTCCCTTTTCTGTTCCAAACAATATACGGAAGCGGGAAGCCAATTCCAGCATTCTGTAACAGCACTGGCTGTTCAATTTGCTCATGCGGATGAAATGTCCAAGCAGGCATTTGAGGCCATGACCAAGCAGATTGAAGCTGACTATGGTATTCCAGCGCAAAATTCTGATCCGAACGATGGTTTTCTTTCCTCTCTGGAGCCGAATTGGGAAGATATTCAGATTGTTATGATCTTTTCTTTTGCTGTACTTTTTGTTAGTTATTTGGTGATTTACAGTATTTTCTATATTTATGTGCATAATCAGGTGCGGGAATTTGGGCAGTTGCGTACAATGGGAACAACTGCAAAACAGATTAAGAAAATTCTTCGGGTACAAGGTAGGATTTTCTGTATTTATGGTACAGCTTTGGGGCTGGTAATCGGTGGGATTGCAGCCTTTCTGTTCAAGCCAAACGGATGGAGCTGGGGTAATACCGCAATAACCAGTATTGTAATTTTCCTTCTTGTCTATGGCATGGTATGGCTGGCTATGAGCAAGCCTGCAAAAATTGCAGGCAGCATTTCACCGATTGAGGCAGCAAAAAACACCGGATATGAGAGTTTTCCTGCTGTTTCAAAGAAACTGCATCGGAAAATCACCCCTTTTTCACTGGCTATTATGGGAAGTTCTCGTAACCGGAAAAAGTGGATTGTAACTGTTCTTTCGTTAGGTATTGCAGGAATCATGTTTATGGGCGGAACAACACTCCTTTCTTCTCTGGATATGGAGCGCCTTGCAAGACATGGGCTTTTAGAATATGGAGAATTTGAAGTTGAGCTTTCCCGAAATGCGATCAAGAATGACCCGCATGGACAAACTGGAGTCCAGTTAAAGAATCCTTTGAATGAAGATTTGATACAGACCATTGCGCAGATGGAGGGTGTTGCAGAAGTTTCGGAATATAAAACATTAGAGGCAAAATTTGAATACAACGGAGTGACTAAAAAAGAAAATATTACCCCATTCACACCAGATCAGCAGGCCCTCTTGGAAAAATATTTGGTGACTGGCACGGCTGATTATTCAACTATGTCTGAAAGTCATGAGATTCTGGTGCTGCGAAATGAATATGCAGACTACATCTACGACTGGACATTTCATGTTGGAGATACGGTGAAGTTCCGCTGGTTTGATGGGATACGGGAGCAGGAGACAGAGTTTAGAATTGCTGGAGAAATCAGCGATGGTATCTTTGAAGATGATGGTGGAGGTAAAATTTTTGGAAAAACAGGATTTTTCCTATTGCCAGAAGAACTAATGAATCAAATGATGCCATCTGGCTTTAACTTCAACAGTCAGTTGCTGGTTCGTATGGATGACCTTTCACAAGAGCCAGCCCTTCGGGAAACTATGAATGATCTGCTTGATACCACACCAATGGTAACAATGGAATCTCTCTATGACT
The DNA here is from genome assembly GCF_046968865.1 of Gallintestinimicrobium sp. Taxonomy (NCBI): domain Bacteria; kingdom Bacillati; phylum Bacillota; class Clostridia; order Lachnospirales; family Lachnospiraceae; genus Gallintestinimicrobium; species Gallintestinimicrobium sp. The sequence goes on from NZ_JBKVPW010000005.1 coordinate 190,714, forward strand.
ACTATCAAGACAGCGAGGCTATGTATCAACGCACCAGCCTTGTGATATGGGGGCTGTGTGGATTTATCATGCTGTTTGCAGTTATCAATCTGGTAAATACACTGATTGCTACGACACTCTCCCGCAAACACGAATTTTCTGTTCTTCGCTCTGTTGGTATGGCCAAAAAGCAGTTAAGGCAGACAGTGCAGTGTGAAGGCATCTTGCTGGCTTTTTGGAACATTTGTATCACTGCCCTGATTGGAACTGCGGTCGGTTATGGGATTATTCGTTATCTGAATTATGTTGGCGACGATACTTGGGTGTGGCATTTCCCGGCAGTACATTTTGCTGGATATATGATAGTGGCAATTTTGCTTCCTGTTTTAATTGCTGCAGCTCTGATCCATCTTTTGGAGAAAAAGTCTATTGTGCAGCAGTTGAGAGAGATAGATTAAGCAATTAGAATTGTCCTAAAATTGAAGCAATTCACCATAGATTTTCATACCCTTTAGGACAATTCTGCAACATTTGCCCTTTACCCTATACTCAACAAATTAAGAAAGGCAGGTAACTGTTATGAAAATTTTGCAGACAACTGATCTTAAAAAATACTACGGCACAGAGCCGAACATTACCCGCGCCCTGGATGGCGTGAACTTCTCTGTGGAGGAAGGCGAATTTGTGGCGGTGGTCGGCACTTCCGGCTCCGGTAAGTCCACCCTGCTTCACATGATGGGCGGCTTGGATACACCCACTTCCGGCAGCGTGATGGTGCGGGATAAGGAGCTGGCGAAGATGAACGACGAGCAGCTTACTATCTTCCGCCGCCGCAATATCGGCTTTATTTTCCAGAACTACAATCTGGTGCCGATCCTGAATGTTCATGAGAACATCGTTTTGCCCGTGGAACTGGATGGGGATACGGTGGATCAGAAATTCATGGCGGATGTGGTGTCCATGCTGGGACTGGAGGATAAGCTGAAGAATATGCCAAACAACCTCTCCGGTGGCCAGCAGCAGCGTGTGGCTATCGCCCGCGCGCTGGTGTCAAAGCCTGCTATTGTCCTGGCTGATGAACCCACCGGAAACCTGGACAGCAGGACCAGCGCCGATGTGCTGGGGCTTTTGCAGAGAACAAGCCGTGAATTTAACCAGACGCTGGTGATGATCACACATAATGATGCCATTGCCCAGCTTGCAGACCGTATCGTGCGGATTGAGGATGGCAAAATCGTTGGATAAAGGAGGTGGCAGACATGACATTGCCTTTTGAAAATGATACAGGGCCGGTTATTAAAAAATTGGCGTCACGAAGTATTCAGACAGATAAGCGGCGCAACCTGTTTGTGATCGTAACGATTGCTCTGGCAGCCGCTTTGATGGCAGCGATTTTTTGTGCAGGAGCGGGAAGTGACAGAAAACTGGAGGCGGACATTCGGGGACAGTATCAGGCGGTTGTGGTGAATTGTGACCGTGATACGATTGAAAGACTGAAAGACTGCCCGGAAGTGGAACGCTGGGGCCTTTCCCAGAATTACGGTTCTGCCCGCTATGGTGACAGCGTTCTGACTGTGGAGTATGCGGATGCCAACTGGATGGAATTGGGTAAGAAGCCTTCCTTTACTGGGACACTTCCGCAGGCTGCCAATGAAATTCTGGTAGAACGGGCATTTCTTGATTATTTTGAAATCCCCGCAGAAGTCGGGCAGACCATAGAAGTGAATCTTGGAAACGGAAAGCAGACCTATACCGTCAGCGGTATCATGGATGTGGAGAATGACTCCCGTATGTTCCAGCTTTATGTATCTGAAGCATTTGTGGAGGAGATGGCGCAGGGAGAGCCGCTGTTTGAATTTCGGCTTCGTTATGCTGGTGCTGATAGTATGGAGCTGGAGCAGCTCAAGGCGGATATTGCAGCATTCCTTTCTGCCAACGATGTCTCAGAGGATCAGATTTTTTACAGTTCCAACTATTTCGATATGCAGGGCTTTAAGTCCGGCGTGATGAAATATTACATTCCCGTGGCAATCCTTTTGCTGGTTGCCTGTGCCGTGGTCATTTACAGTATCTTTTTCATTTCCGTAAAGGGCAAAATGCGGGAATATGGACGCCTGAAAGTGATTGGCACAACACCAAAACAGATTCGGCGGATCGTGCGGCGGGAGGGATTGCTGTTATCTCTTTGCGGTATCCCGCTGGGGCTTTTGGTTGGAGGAGCCATCGGGTTTGCCATTTTCCCGGCACATTGGAGCTGGATGGGCAATCTGCCCTATCTGGCTGCGACCGCAGCAGCCTGCGCCCTGACGGTATTTCTGTCCATTCATGCGCCTGTCCGAATGGCGGCGAGGGTATCCCCCATCGAAGCGGTCCGCTCCAGTGGTTATGAAACGGCAACAGACCGGAAGGATCAGAAAAACCACCGCATTACGCCGTTCTCCATGGCACAGATGAACTTTAGGCGGAGCAGGAAAAAGACGGTCATCACTCTGGTATCTTTGGGATTGACGGGTGTGTTTCTGGTAACAGCCGCTACGGTACTTAACTCCATCAGTCCCGAAAAGATGGCGATAGAAGCTATGGGAGATCACTGTAACTATGAGGTCAGCTGGATGGATTCGGGAGGCGCGGAAGGATTGCCTGCCATCGCACGGGAAAATCCATTGACAGAAGAACTTCGTCAGGAGCTTCTTGCCATAGATGGTGTGGAATCTATCACCAGCCATGAAGTGACATCCGTAACGGTGAAACTCCCTCAGGAAAGTGTTGCATTAAAGTTCCCTGTATTTGACAGAGAGCAGATGGAACAGTGGCTGCCGGAGGAAAATCTGGAACAGGGCAGCGCAGATTATGAGGAGCTTGCCGCGAACAACGGTGTGGTCGTGACTGATTCGGAAGATCATCTTTTAAGTATGTTTTATGGCTATACGCCTGCTGTCGGGGATGTGCTGACCTTTGAATCCATGGACGGTAAGACCATAGAAGTAACGGTCATGGGGATTGCGAAACCGTCAGTGACATCGGGCACCGGCGCATGGGGCCTGTTTACCCTTACAGAAGAACTGGCCGATCAGCTCTACCCGGACATTGAGAACAGAGAGGCTGTTTGGAATGTCCATACATCGGAGGACTCGGATGCGCTCAGGGCGTCTATTTTCAGCCTGCTGGAAAATCCGGTGCTGACGGTCTTTTCCAGAGCAGACCATGCGGCATCCCTGGAATCGCAGCTAAAGATGATGACCCGCGGTGTTTATCTGCTGCTGGCATTCCTGTTTGTGTTCTCCATGGTAAATCTGGTCAACACCCTGATGACCAATCTGCTGGCAAGGCAGCAGGAGCTTGGGATTTTGCAGTCTGTGGGAATGACCGGAAAGCAGGTTTCCCGTATGCTGATTGCAGAATGCCTGTGGTACGCAGGGGTTACGGTATTTTTGTCGGTTGGCATTGGCGGAATCCTGGGCTGGATTTTTGACTATGTGATCAGCAGTTTTAATATTTTTGGGGAATTGTCCTATCAATTCCCTTTGATGGAAACGGTTGTTTTTGTTCTGGCACTTTTGGTCGTGACCGGAATCTTCTCTGTGGTTGCTGTCCGTTACTCTAAACGGCTTTCCCTTGTAGAGCGGATCAAGACCATGGACTAACCAGAGGCGGCGGCTTCCGATGTGAAGTCGCCGCTTTGCTGACAGCAGAAATATAAGACTTAAAGGAGATGATCAAAATGACAGTACCATTTGAGAATGATACAGGAAATATTGTCAGGAAACTGGCAAGAAAAAGTTTGAAAAGTGAGAAGCGTCGGAATCTCATGGTGGTGATCGCCGTTGCGCTGGCATCCTGTCTGATCTGTTTTTCGATTGTGATGGCTTTGTCTACCCGGCAGATAGAGAAAAATCATGTGGAGGATACCTATGAGGCGGTCTACACGAAAATTACCGAGGAAGATGTGTCCTCCCTGAAGGGGCTGGATGACTTCTCGAGGGTAGGAGAGTATTATATGCTGGCTGTGGAACCTGCGGAGCAGGGATACAATGCCTCCTATATTTATTGTGATGAGGAAACGATGTATATTGCCCGTGACCAGATGAAGCTTTTGGAAGGCCGCCTGCCACAAAAAGAGGATGAAGTGGTGGTGAGCCGTTATTTCCTTTCCAATTACGGTGCAGACGCCGGGATTGGTGAAAAGGTTATGTTAAGCAGCGAGAGCTTTCACGGAGAATACACGGTGACTGGCATTATGGAAGGCTATAAGGAAAAAGAGGTAAATGGCACATCCATCCTTCTTTCCAAAGAAGCCCTGAAAGGATGGAGCGGCTACGACCCCGCTGATTATCGTGCCTATGTGCATTTTAAGAATGAGCAGCAGATGGATGAAACAGAATTGACTGCCCGTAGCCGGGAGATTGCCAAGGAATATCAGCTGGAAATGCCGGTCATGAACCTCAGCTATATGAAATTCTATAAGCAGCCGGTGAATGTCAGTATGCTTGCGCTGGTTGCCGGAATCGCAGTCCTGGTCATCATCGGAGGGTATGTTGTGATACAAAGTATCTTCCGAATCTCTATCAATGACAAAATTCAAAGCTATGGACAGCTGCGGACCATCGGCACAACACCAAAGCAGATCCGCCGTATTGTCAAAAAGGAAGGCCGTTTCTTAGGAGGGGCTGGTATCGGAATCGGTATTTTGCTGGGATGTGCAGCCGGGTTTGCGCTGTTTCCCCGTGGGTTTAATCTGCTATTTTATGCAGCCGCGATTGTTTTGACTGCACTGCTTGGCTGGTTTATGGTATCCATTGCGATCCGCAGACCGGTAAAGATTGCCGCCGGTATCTCCCCGATTGAAGCGGTCCGCTTTACCGGCAGTCAGAGCGGAAAGTCCCACGCGCATAAGAAGAATATGCGGTTAAATCCCTTCTCCATGGGAATTGCAAATTTCAGGCGTGACTGCAAAAAGACCATCAGTATCGTGGCTTCCCTGAGTCTGGGCGGGATAATCCTTTTGGTGACAGCCTCTATTCTTTTGGTTCGTTCGCCGGAGCGGATTGCAAGACAGTATTTCCCGGATGGGGATTATAAAATCTATATGAACTCTGAAAAAACAGAATATGAGGTAATGTCGGAGGGAAATCCTTTGAATGAAGCGCTTCGGCAGGAGGTGCTGGCTGTGGACGGCGTGACAGATGTGATCGAGAATCGTCAGGCGGTTCATGTGCGGTTTGAGAATGAGGAAAGTTCTTCCGGCGGAATGTGCGATCTGTTGAGTGACCGAAACAAGGATAAGATGGAAGCGGCGCTTGTGTCCGGAACTTTACCTCAAGATTCCCATAGTATTGCACTTGATATGGAGTATGCAGAAGATATGATCGGTGTAGATGTGGGGTCAGTTATCAAACTTTCCATAGGGGCTCAAGAGATTCCTGTCACTGTTTCCGGTCTGTTCCTAAACGACGGGCTTAAAAATGGTCATGGTCCTCTGGCATTGGACAGCACCTGCATGGTTGCAACCAAAGAGCTGTTTCAGGAAGCAATGCCCATGATCGATTGCTTTGATTATTCTTGGAGCATTGTCAGTGATCCCCAAAAGGCAGAGCAGATTGAAAACAGTCTGAGCGCGATCATTTCTTCTGATCCCGACCTTGCACTGGACACCATTGGGATACATAAGGATTATGAGGAAATGGAAAACCGGGTCGTTTTTGGAGGGCTTCAGGCACTGTCCTGGCTGGTATTCCTCTTTGGCGTGGTCAATCTCATCAACACCACCCTCTCCAATCAGATGTCCAGAAAGAGGGAAAACAGCGTCTTTCGCGCCATCGGTCTGACCAGAAAACAGCTTTGTCAAATGACCATCTATGAGGGAATTTGCTATGCGTTTTCTGCTGCGCTGGCAACCCTGGCAGTCGGCCTCCCGATTGCAGTAATAGCTGCCCGAAAATTCAGCGAAATGACTTTCTTTGGAGCGATCATGCCCTATTCCTTCCCCTTCCTGCAAATGGGGCTGTTCGTTCTGGTGCTGTTTGGCCTGGAGGTGATTCTGTCCTTCTGGACAATGCGCAGGCAGAAAAATCAATCGCTTGTGGAAGAAATGCGAGCGATGGAATAAGCATATAGGATCGGCGGGGCGGCGTGTGCTGCCCCGCTTTTTAAGTTTGCTGTTATATTTTGGATCGTTATTGACTTCTATTACGGTTAGTGATATATTTATTACAGTAACCGTAATAAGGAGGCAGGTGTTATGCGAGACAATGCGAAAGGTGGTGCGCTCACAGAGGTGACATTCTTTATTTTGCTCTCCCTTTATACCCCGAAACATGGATATGTTGTCATGCAATTTATTGAAGATAGTACAAAAGGGCGGCTCACGCTGGGGGCAGGTACTTTATATGGTGCGTTGAACTCGTTGCAGGAAAAAGGCTGGATTGCACCTTTTGGAGATAGTGCGGGACGGAAAAAAGAATATCTCATTACAACACAAGGAAAAGAAATTGCAGAAAAGGAACTGATAAGGCTCAATGAACTTGTAGGCGTAGCTAATGAAATTATTGGAGGTGCAGTATGAGCAAAAAGTATTATCGTTTCTTTGGCGGTTTGTTGACTGCCCAGGAACATTGGCTGAATAAAATGTCTGAAAAGGGCTATCGTCTGATTCGGGCGGAAAAAATGTTGTATGAATTTGAGGCGTGTAAACCGGATCAGGTAAAATACTGCGTGGAGTTTATCGGGCAAAAATCGAAGGCCAACGCATCCGATTATCATGAGTTTTTAGAGGGGATGGGTTACAAAGTATTTTATAAAAACATCAACCTGAACTACTCTGTTGGTAAAGTACGCCTACGGCCATGGGCTGAAAAAGGCGGACGCATAGCAACAAATGCCACCACCTTTAATCGGGAACTGTTGATCGTAGAAAAAGATAATGACGGTAAGCCGTTTGAACTTCATACTTCTTATGAGGACAAGGAAAACTATTACAGAAATCTGCGAAATCCGTGGTTGCTGATATTGCTCATGTTCGCAATATTTGCGTTTGCAAAATGTTCGGTAGTTTTTGGTGTGCTTGCCCTGGTTTCTCTGATTCCTGTTCTCGTATATCAAACCCAGGTTATGCAGAACAAACGCGAAGGTAAGACAAAAGAATGGTGAGGTGTTTATATCATGAATGAACGAGAAAAAACAATCCGATTATGGTTTGATATGTGGCTCAATCAGCAGGATATGGGGATTGATGATATTTTTACAGAAGATGTGATCTATACAGAAAGCTGGAGTCCCCAGTATAACAACCGAAAAACAGTAAAGCATTGGTTTCAGGAATGGAATACCCGTGGCAAGGTGGTTATTTGGGAAATCAAGCAATTTTTTCATAAGGGAGATCAAACGATTGTGGAGTGGTATTTCAAAAATGAAATGAACAATGGAAGTATAGAGGAATTTGATGGAATCTCGCTGGTTGAATGGACAGAGGATAATAGAATAAAGGCGTTAAAAGAATTTGGGTGTAATCGCAATACCTATAATCCATACCAGGAAGGCGGTACTCCTCAATTCAAAGCAGAAAAAGCGAATTGGTTTTGAATTGAGTGCTTATGGAGGTAAAAATATGATGTATCGGACAGAATTAGTAGAAGGAATTACCGTGGAAAATGTAACAGAGAAAATCAATGCAAAAATAGAAGAAATGGAAAAGGAAAGCTATCGACTTGTTACGATGTCTTTTTGGGGAACCGAAAGAGCTGTACTGGTTTTCAAAAAAGGGTTAAAGGGTAGTTTGCTTTAACACATAGTTTGCTTTTGAACTGTCGTCTATGGTGCGTTGACAGACTGGTAATCTCGACTATTCGTTAAAGGACTTTATTGTGGACTGTTCGAGCAAGCCATTGGGCTTTGAGGTGACAAATATGAAAGTATTGGTTAGTGCTTGTATTATGGGAGAGAACTGTAAATATAATGGGAAAAACAACAAAAATTCAGCAGCTATCCATTTTTTAAAAGATAAAGAAGTGATTTCTATCTGCCCGGAAGTATTAGCAGGAATGGAAACTCCCAGACCCTGCGCAGAAATTGTGAATGGGAGAGTAGTTGATGAAAACGGAAATGATGTTAGTTTAGAATATAATAAGGCAGTGGCAGTTGCATTATCGAAAATTCAGAATGAAGAGATTGATTTAGTTATATTACAATCCAGAAGCCCTACCTGTGGTGTTAATCAGATATATGATGGTAGCTTCACTGGAAAGTTAGTTTCTGGAATGGGTTTGTTTGCAAAGGCATTAAAACAAAAAGGATATCATGTCATTGATGTTGAAGAAATATAAGTTTACCATTTTTCATTTGTTGAGGGATAAGGTTCCTAACGCATTAAGGCTGCATTTTTATATTCGCCTGATGCAAATGTCAATGGGAGCATGAGCGACTATATCATAGAATATTATTTTTTTCACGGAGGCTGATATGAAAGAAAAAATATTGATAATAGAAGATGCTCCGTTGATACGGAATGAATTGAAAACGCTGCTGCAAAGCAATGGCTATGAAGCGGCGGCTCCGGAAGGTTTTTCTGATGTGATTGATCGGATCAAAGCCGAACAGCCACACTTGATTTTGCTGGACATCAAGCTACCGGGAACCAGTGGCTTTTCTCTCTGCACCGAGGTTCGCACATTTTCCGAGGTGCCGATCATTTTTGTGACAAGCTGCAACACGGATATGGATGAACTGAATAGCATCATGCTGGGCGGAGATGCTTTTATTACGAAACCCTATAACACAGCGATCCTGCTTGCGAAGATAGCATCTCTGCTGAAAAAAGCCTATCCCACGCAGCAAAGGGAACAGATCGTCTATGGAGATGCAGTGCTGCATCTGGAATCCAGCAGCCTGGACTATAACGGACATAGCGTAGAGCTTACCAAGAACGAATTAAAAATTCTCTATTACCTGTTCAAGAACGGAGGGAAAATCTGTTCTCGTGGAGATATGATTGAGTATTTGTGGGACAATCAGCTATATGTGGATGACAATGCTT